>DASQIG010000396.1:0-8384 GCA_035631735.1 Burkholderiales bacterium
GCTATTGACAATGCATTGGCATATGGACAATATACGCCGATCGTTGGAGGAAGCGCAAGCCGCGGCGCTACACTTGGTCATGGCTCATCGCGTCACACTCAAACCCAGCGGCCACGGCTACGAGGTCCCCGAGGGCCAGTCCGTCCTCCAGGCGGGGCTCGATGCCGGCTACATGCTGCCGTACAGTTGCCGCGCCGGCGTCTGCCGCACCTGCCGCGGCACGATCCTCGAAGGCAGGGTCGATTACGGCCTGGTGCACGCCACCTATCTGCCCGACAGCGACAAGGCGAAGGGCTACGCGCTCCTTTGCCAGGCGAAGCCGCTGACCGATCTGACGGTCGAAGTGCGCGAGGTCCACGGCGTGCGGCCGCGCATCATCCCCTGCCGCGTCGAGCGCCTCGAGAAGCCCGCGCCCGACGTCGCCGTGCTCGGCCTGCGGCTGCCGATGAACGAGAACTTCCGCTTCCTCGCCGGGCAGTACATCGACATCCTGCTGAAGGACGGCAAGCGGCGCAGCTATTCGCTCGCCACCAAGCCGGAGTCTGGCGGCGTGACCGCGCTCGAGATCCATGTGCGCGCCACCCCGGGCGGACTGTTCACCGAGCATGTGTTCGGCAAGCTGAAGGTGCGCGACCTGCTCAGATTCGAAGGCCCGCTGGGCAGCTTCTACCTGCGCGAGGAGTCCGACAAACCGATCATCCTGCTCGCGAGCGGCACGGGCTTCGCGCCGATCCGCTCGATCATCGAGTACGCGCTCGAGAAGAAGATCGAGCAGCAGCGGCCGATGACGCTCTACTGGGGCTGCCGCATCAAGCGCGACCTCTACCAGCTCGAGCTCGCGCGCAGCTGGGAGCGCCCCGGCTTCAAGTTCGTGCCGGTGCTTTCCGACGCGACGCCGCAATGCCAATGGACCGAGTGCACCGGCTTCGTCCACCGGCAGGTGATGGCCGATTTCCCCGAGATGTCCGGCGTGCAGGTCTACGCCTGCGGCGCGCCGATCATGGTGGAGTCGGCGCGCAGGGATTTCAGCGCGCAGTGCAAGCTGCCGCCCGACGAGTTCTATGCCGATTCGTTCCTGACCGAGGCCGACAAGGCCGCTGCCTAAAGGAGGAGAGCCATGCCGCAGACGCGGGAAATGATCCAGGACGGTATCGCGGACGCGAAGACCGAGAGTTCGATCGTCAAGCCTTACGTCATGTCGCACGGCACGATGGAGTGCTACAGCCTGAAGGAGTCGCGCAAGTTCTACGAAGAGTTCCTCGGCCTCGAGTGCGTGCGCCACGCGAAGCCCGCGATGGTGGTGCGCTGCGGGCTCAAGTTCCACATCGTCGCGGTGGAAGTGGGCGCCGCGGTGCATCCGTGCAACGTGCTCAACCACTGGGGCATGGACGTCGGCTCGAAGGAGGAGGTCGACAAGGCACGCGAGAACGCGCTCAAGTACCAGGACAAGTACAAGATCCGGCAGGTGCTGCCGGTGGTGATGCAGCATGGGGTGTACTCCTTCTACCTGGAAGACCTCGACCACAACTGGTGGGAGATCCAGTACTACCCCGGCGTGCAGAACGAGGACCTGTTCGACTTCGGCGAGCGCTTCTCGATGGACGATGGCGCGGAGCTCGGCGAGCTGAAAGAGCTCAACATCAAGACCACGGCGTGAGGCGCGCGCGCTGATGGCCGAATCGCCTCGCACCGCTCAGATCGACGCGGTGCTCCTCAAGCTGCCCGGCGTCACCACGCGGAAGATCAAGGGGCTGCACGCCTACTTCGTCAGTGACCGCATGTTCGCCTGTATCAGCGGCAACGGCGTCGGCTTGCGCCTGCCGATGGCACTGGCGCGCGAGCTGCATTTCTCGCGCGACAACGTGGTGCCGTTTCAGCCGGCCGGCCTCGCCGCTACCAAGGAGTGGATCCAGATCGACCGGGCGGATGCGGCGGACTACGAGAAGGATCTCGAGCTCTTCCGGCAGTCCCTCGAGTTCGTGAAGGGCGGCGGCAGGTGAGACCGAGGCTCAGTACCAGAGCGCCGCGTATTCGATCTTGACGCCCGCGTCCTCGTCCGACGGCGGTGCGATGGCGGCGACGGCATACGTGAGAATCAGAATCGCGCCGAGGAAGGCGCTCAGTTTGATGCCGAAGGGCATGCTTTCGTAGTCCATGGAGTCCTCGCTGAATTGGCGGCACCAGTGTCGCGCGGGCCTCGCGCCGAGCGCAGCGCCGCCACACACGGTCGCGCTGTGTACTATTCACTTCGCATGACACGGCGGGCTTTTCTAATCGCGGCAAGCGCGCTCGCGCTCGCGCCCGGCGTGGCGCTCGGCGAGTACCCCGCGCGCGCGATTCGGCTGGTGGTGCCTTATCCCCCGGGCGGCGGCACCGACACGGTGGCGCGGCCGCTCGCGCAGAAGCTCACCGAGCAGCTCAGGCACCCCGTCGTGGTCGACAATCGCGGCGGCGCGAGCGAGATCATCGGCACGGAGATCGTGGCGCACGCGGCGCCCGACGGCTACACGCTCCTCATGACCACCAACGCGTTCGCCATCAACGTCGCGCTGCGGCGCACGTTGCCGTACCACCCGGCCAAGGACTTTGCGCCGGTAGCGCGCCTCATCACCACGCCTTTCGTGCTGGTCACGCATCCCGCGCTCAAGGCGGCGAGCCTGAGCGAGCTCCTCGCGGCTGCCAAAGCGCAGCCCGGCAAGCTGAACTACGCGTCGATCGGCGCCGGGACGCCGCACCATCTGGCGATGGAATGGCTGAAGCAGCTTGCGGGCGTCGATATCGTTCCCGTGCCTTACAAGGGCGTCGGGCCGGGCCTGGCGGCGGTGATGGCCGGTGAAGTGCAGATGATGATGACCGGCCTGACCGCCGGGCTGGTGCAGGTGAAGGCGGGGAAGCTCCGCGCCCTGGCGGTCAGCACGGCGACGCGCTCGCCGTCGGTTGCGGACGTGCCGACCGTCGCCGAGAGTGGCTTCCCGGGCTACGAGGCGCTCGCCTGGTACGGCATCCTCGCGCCGGCGGCGACCCCGCCCGAGGTGATCGCGCGGCTCAATGCCGAGATCGGCACCGCGCTGCGCGCTGCCGATCTGCGCGAGCGGCTCGCGAACATCGGCGTCGATGCGGCGCCGAGCACGTCGGCGCAGCTCGAGCTGCTGATCCACAGGGAGACGGCGTTGTGGGCCAAGGTCATCGAGACCGCAGGGATCAAGCCGGAATGAATCGCCGCCGCCTGCTGCTGGCGACTCTGGCACTGCCGTTCGCGCCGACGGCGAGGGCGCAAACGACGTCGAAGACGCTGCGCATCATCGTGCCTTTCCCTGCGGGCGGCGGCACCGACGTGGCGGCGCGCATCGTCGCCGACAAGCTGCGCGCCAATTACGCGCCGGCCGTGATCGTGGAGAACCGGGTGGGCGCCTCGGGGCGCACGGGTGTCGAGGCCGTGGCGCACGCGGCGCCGGATGGCACCACGCTGCTCTTCACGCCGGACTTCCTGATGACGGTGTACCCGCACAGCTTCCGCAAGCTCGCTTACGACCCGCTCGCCGATTTCGCGCCGATTGCGCTCATCGCGCGCTCGGGCCTGGCGCTCGCGGCGGGCCCGGCACTTGCGACCGGGGTGAAGACGGTGGGCGAGTATCTCGATTGGGTGCGCGCGAATCCGAAGCAGGCGTTCTACGCGACCACCGCCGCGGGCGGCACGCCCCACTTCGTCGGCGTGATGCTGGCGCGCGACGCGGGCGTCGCGCTCTCGCCGGTGCACTACAAGGGCGGTGCCCCCGCGCTGCAGGACCTGATGGGCGGCCAGATCCCGGTGAGCATCAACCCGATCGGCGAGCTCTTGCCGCAGCTGCCGGGCGGCAAGGTTCGCGTGCTCGCCGTGACCAGCGCGCAGCGCTCGAAGTTCCTGCCCGACGTGCCGACGATGACCGAATCCGGTTTCCCGAACATCGTGATCTCGCCGTGGCTGGGTTTCTTCGCGCCCGCAAGAACGCCCGCCGATGTCGTGAAGCGCCTCGCGAACGGCATCACCGATGCCACGCAGCACGGCGAAGCGCAGATCGGGATGCTGAAGCTTGGCATGGAGCCGCAGGCCATGACGCCGCTCGGCTTCCGGGAAGTGCTACGCGTTGACCTCGAGCGCTGGGGTCCGGTCGTCAAGGCGTCGGGATTTACCGCCGAGGACTAGAGCGGACCGTTACTTCTCCGCCAGCGTCCAGACGCCGTCCCAGTCGCCGCGTGCCGGCGCGGCGGCGAGCTGGTCGAGGCGCTCGAGGAAAAGGCGCGACGGCCCGTCCCGCGGCTCGATGGCGAGGCACTGCTCGAAGCCCTTTCGCGCCGCTTCCCATTGCCCCTTGCGGTAGGCCGCGAGGCTGCGCTCGAACGGTTCACGCAGCTCGGCCATCGAGCGGGCAAGCTCGCCGGCGCGCGCCAGCAGCTCGTAGATGCGAACCGGATCGGCCTTGCCGACCACGCGGATCGCGTCGAGCTCGCGCGTCTCGATCGCATCGCCCGCGAGCGCGCGCGTGTCCTCGCTGAGGATGATCTGCGTGCGGTACAGCTTGTTCGCCGACTCCAGCCGGGAGGCGAGATTGACCGTGTCGCCGATCACCGTGTAGCTGCGGGCATCTTCGGAGCCGATGCTGCCGACCGTCACGTCGCCGCTCGCGAGCGCCATGCGCATGCGGATCACCGGCAGCCCTTTCCGCATGCCGAGGATCTCGGGAAGGAGTTCCTCGAACCTGGCGAGGTTCTGCTGCTGCTCGAGCGCCGCGTAACAGCCCAGGCGCGCGTGGTCCGCCTCGCCGGTGAAGGGCGGTCCCCAGAACGCCATGATCGAGTCGCCAATGTACTTGTCGATGATGCCGCGGTGGTCGCGGATCGGCTTCGCCATCAGCGTGAAATACCGATTGAGCAGCTTCACCACGCCGCTGGGCGTCATGCGCTCGCTCAGGCTGGTGAAGCCCTCCAGGTCGGAGAAGAACACCGTCATCACGCGCCGCTCGCCCGCCTCGCCGAACTGCTGCTGCCTGAGCAGCCCGTCGACGACGCGCGGATCGACGTATTTTCCGAAGGTGTCCTTGATGATCTGCTTCTGCTTGAGCTCCTGCACCATGTGATTGAACGAATCGGCGAGCTGCGCGATCTCGTCGGCCGTCTTGAGCGCGACATGCACGTCGAGATTACCGTTCTGCACCGCTCTCGTCCCGGTGAGGAGCTGGTGCACCGGCCTCACCAGGCTTTGCGTGATGTACGCGGCGATCAGCACGCCGAGCGCGCACGCTGCGATGGTGATCGCCCAGCCCAGGGCGCGAACCTTGCGTTCCATGTCGATCGCGCTCGCCGCCGACTCGCGCGTCGCGGCATGCACCAGGCTGGTCACGTCGCCGATCTGCCGCGTGACGTCGGCGCGGTGCTCGTCCATTTGCCGGCGGATCGCCTCCAGCAGGCGCGCCTCGCCCGGCTGCCGGGTGCCCGAGCGCAGCTCGTCGACGTAGCCCTCGAAGGTGAGATGCAGCTTTGCGCGCGCCTCGGGAACGTCTTTCAGCTCGCGGCGCAGCTGCGCCAGGACCTCGAGCTGGCGCGGGTCGGCCTTCACCGCCTCGCTGGCAGCCGCCTGGTCGATCAGTTTCTCGGCCTCCGCGATATGGTCGTTGGCGCAGATCTTGAGCAGCTCGTAGGTGACGAGGTCCGGCGCCTTGCTCGCCACCGGCGCCTGCCGGATCTTGTCGACCGCGGCACGGATGGAGTCGGCGTCGCAACTGGTGATCTCGGCGCGGTGGCGCGCGGCCTCTTCGCGCGCCACGCGGAAGCCGAGCTGCGGCCTCTCCTGGATGATCCGTTCGATGAGGATCAGCTCGCCGAGACCGCGCGTGCGCACATCGCCCATCAGCTGGTCCATGCGGATGTAGAAGCGCGACAGGTAGTCGAGCTGCAGCCCGAGCTGCCGCATGTTTCGCGTGGAGACGAGCGTCACGCCGATCATCATGACGAGCAGGACCAGCGCGATGCCGAAGATCTTCAGGCTGATCGGGCGCCGCACACCGTTGGAAAGAAAAGCGGAAAAAACCGCCATCACGCGCTCTGGCTTTCTCGCGAAGCCGCTATGGTAGAGCTTAGAACTCGACGTGCACCCTGAAGCCGTAGATGCTCACGGGCCCGCGATCGGCGTTGTAGGCGGGGTTCTCGACATGCTGCAAGTCCAGTGTCAGCCAGAGGAACTTCGCAAGCGCCAGGTTGTAGAACACTTCGACGGCGCGCTCCGGGCGGTTGCGGATGCGCCCATCGCCGATAAACGCGTCCACGCCGCCCATGCCGAGGTAGTTGGCGTGCTCCTGCGAGATCCAGTTTTGCGCAAAGCCGACGCCGACGGAATCCTGGGCGCGGGCCCAGCGCGCGCCGCGCACCAGGAGGGCGAGCGCGACCGAGCGGTCGGCCGACTCGAAAGCATCGACTTCCGAGCGGCCGTCGGATTTCATCGCGCGCAGATTGAGGCCGATGTCCTCCGTCAGGCTCTGCTCGAGGCTGACGCCGAGCCCGACCTTGACGTGCCGCCCCCGCACCCAGCACAGGTCCGGTGCCGAGCCGTTCGAGGAGCCGTAGTTGTAGTCGACGCAGTTGGCGGCGTTCTTGCCCGGGTCGGCCCGGAGCGCCGCGCTCGCGTCGTCCCAGCGGCCCATGTACGCGACGTTGCGGTAGCCGAGCACCTGCAGCTTTCCCGGCCGGCCGAAGAGGCGATGCTGGCGCTCGAGCTCCACCTGGTCGGCGTAGTACTTGAAGAACTGGTGATTGAGCGCCAGCACGTTCGGCAGCCTCGGCACGAGAAAGCGCCCTGCGCGCAGCGCCCATTCGTCGTAGTAATACTCACCCGCGATGCCCCAGCTGTAGCCGCGCGCGTCGGCGCCGAAGTCGTAGGCGGCGTAAGTCGCGAAGTTCATGCTGAGGAACTGCTGTCGGATGTCTCCCGCGTAGGCGTTGCGGTCAAAGATGTCGATGATCGCGAGGTTGCCCGCCGTCAGTACGAAGCGGCGGCTCTGCACCGACTTCGCAAGCTGCATCGGGGCGGACTCGACCCTTGAGGACTCGCCGCCCAGGTTCCACGTCTGACGCAGGAACAGGCGTGAGCGGTAAAAAATCGGGTGGCTGAAGCCCGTCTTCTCGAGCTCGCCGTTTTGCACCGAGCCCCCCAGGCCGCGCAAGTTGGAAAAACCCGTTTGGGCGATCATCTCCGGCACGAAGAACGCCTCGCCGCCGCCCCACGGCCTGACGCCCAGGAACGCCGTCGCCGTCGCCGACCAGCTGCGCTCCTTCTCGGGCAGGAGCGAATTCGGGCTGCCGTTCAGGTTGGTGTAGGCGGCCGGGAAGGCATCGTGGATGTTCCGGATGTAGGTCGCCTGTCCATAGGCGTTCCAGCGCTCATCCTCCTCCGCATCCTTGGCTTGAGCGACTGAAACACCGAGCGCCAGGAGCGCCGACGCGACCGCCCACCGGCGTAGCCTGATCGTGAGTTGCACTGGACCGGCCTCCCTTGTTGTTGGTATTGGCCGCTATCTTAAACAGTCGCCCGGAATTCATTTTGTAGCTTTCGCGAGTCACATGATGCTGACGGCTTGGTGATAGGTCTGCTGCGCGTTGAGTAGGGCGAGGTAATTGACCTGGCCCACTGCGAGCTGCTTCGTGACGATGTCCAAAGTCACTTTCGCCGTGCGTTCCGACTTCACCGCGGCTTGCAGCGCTAGCGCACCCGCCTGCAATGCGTAGAGCGCGTCGGGCACTAGTGATTCATTGCATTTCACGCGATTTGCCATCTCGTGGGTCAGCCGTGCGTCAGATTTCGTAGGTCGGCAGAGCGTGGCTGCACGCCGCAAGAAGGATTCGCAACCAGCGCCGATGCTGAAGCTCGCCTATTTCTGCTTCCTTGCCGCTCTGATTAGCGCCCCGATCCATCTCGTAATTCCGGCAGCGCTAAGTCGCCGCCGGCGTCGCCGACTCGCAGAACAAAGCCGGTGGCAGAAGCCGCCCCCGGTGGCTGTTGCTTACAATAGGTCATGCGGTTTCTCATCGTCGAAGACGATGCCTTGCTCGCTGACGGGCTGGCGAGGACGTTGCGCGCCGGCGGGCACACCGCCGATTGCGTGGCGAGTGCCGAGCACGCAGCGCTCGCCCTCAAGAGCGAGACCTTCGACGTCGTGCTGCTCGACCTCGGCCTGCCCGGCATGGATGGCTTCGAGCTACTGGCGCGGCTGCGGCGCGGCGGCAACACGGTGCCCGTGATCGTCATCAGCGCGCGCGACGCGCTCGGTGACCGGGTGCGAGGCCTCGATCTCGGCGCCGACGACTATCTGGTGAAGCCCTTCGAGCGCGCCGAGCTCGAAGCGCGCGTGCGCGCG
>DASQIG010000397.1:0-3595 GCA_035631735.1 Burkholderiales bacterium
GATTTCCTGCAGCAGGCGCCCGACAGCAAGCAGGCTCCGGAGGCCATGCGGCGCCTGGCGGATCTCAGCATCGAGAAGCAGTTCGGGATCCACGGCGACGGCAAGCTGGTCGAGATGCCCGCGTCCCAGGGCAGCACGCAACCGACGGCCGCTGCGGCCGCGGCAGGCGGCACGCCAGCTGCACCGCCGGGGAGCGTCAAGGGAGCACAGGCGGCGCAGCTGCGCGCGCCGACGGTCTCAAGAATCGATGCGCGGGCCACGCGCTCGCGTGCGCGGACCGCGGACCCGGGGTCGTCGGCCGTGTCGGAACGCGATCTCGAGCAGCGGGCGGCCGCGCAGCAGCCCATCTCTGCAGCGACGGGCATGGCGCCGCTGACGCTGCCAGGCGGCGTGGATGCGGACCGCGAGCGCGCCGGCCCGCTCGAGGCGATCAAGCTGTACGACGAGCTGCTGGCGAAGTATCCGCATTACGCCTTCCGCGACCAGGTGCTGTATCAGAAGGCGCGCGCCTACGACGAGCTCGGGCAGACCGATGCGGCGCTGAAAGTCATGGAGCAGCTGGCCGGCGAATACCCCAGCTCGCGTTACGCCGACGAGGTGCAGTTCCGCCGCGCCGAGCATTTCTTCGTGGTGAAGAAATATCGCGAGGCGGAGACCGCCTACACGGCGATCGCCAACAACGGACCCGGCTCGGAGTACTACGAGCCCGCGCTCTACAAGCTCGGATGGACGCTGTACAAGCAGCAGCTGTATCCGGAGGCTCTGGGGCGGTACTTCGCGTTCCTCGACTACAAGGTCAAGAGCGGCTATGACTTCGATGCGAAGCACACCGAGGCTGAGCAGCGCCGTGTCGAGGATACGTTCCAGGTCGTCTCCCTGAGCTTCTCGAATATCGGCGGTCCGGACGTCATCAGCTCGTACTTCGCCGCCAACGGACACCGGGCCTACGAGGACCGCGTCTACCGCTACCTGGCCGAGTTCTACCTGGTCAAGCTCCGCTATCAGGACGCCGCCACCGTCTACAAGTCGTTCGTGGCGCTGTACCCGTACCACCAGTCCTCGCCCCACTTCAGCATGCGGGTGGTCGAGATCTACGAGAAGGGTTCATTCCCCTTACTGGTGCTCGCGGCAAAGAAAGACTTCGCCGGCACCTACGGCCTGCAGGGGGAGTACTGGAAGCACGTCGACGTGAGCAAGTCGCCGGAAGTGCTGAGTTACCTCCAGAGCAACCTGAAGGATCTGGCGAACTACTATCACGCGCAGTACCAGGATCCGAAGCAGCGCGAGCAGCGGCCGGCCAGCTACGCCGAAGCTACCCGCTGGTACCGCGAGTTCCTCACCTCCTTCCACGGCGACAGCCAGGCGCCGCAGATGAATTACCAGCTCGCGGATCTGATGCTCGAGAATCATGACTATACGGCGGCGGCGCGCGAGTACGAGATCACCGCCTATGATTATCCGGCGCACGCGAAGTCGGCGGCCGCCGGCTATGCCGCGATCTACGCGCACCGCGAATACCTCAAGGTCGCCGGCGCCGATGTGAAGGACGCGGCGCGCCGCGACACGATCGCGAGCTCGATCAGGTTCGCGGACGCATTCCCGCAGCACGAGCAGGCGGCAGTGGTGCTCGCGGCGGCTGCGCAGGACGCGTACGAGATGAAGGACCTGCCGCTCGCGCGTGACACCGCGCGCCACCTCATCGAGAAGTCCCCGAACGCAACCGCGGGTGTGCGTCGCGACGCCTGGCTCGTGGTCGGCCACGCGAGTTTCGGCCTCGCCGCGTATGCAGACGCCGAGCAGGCCTATGGCCGCGTGCTCGAAGCGACCCCTCAGGAAGATGCCGCGCACGCCGGGCTGGTCGAGAACCTCGCCGCCTCGATCTACAAGCAGGGCGAGCAGGCGAACCAGGCGGGGGATTACCGTACCGCGGCGAATCAATTCGTGCGCGTGAAGCAGGTGGCTCCCACCTCGAAAATCTGCGCGGCCGCCGAGTACGACGCCGGCGCGGCGCTCCTGCGCCTCAAGGACTGGACGGCCGCGGCAGGGGTCCTCGACGAGTTCCGGCGCAGCTTCCCCGAGAACGAGCTGCAGAAGGACGCGACCAAGCAGATCGCCTACGCGTACCAGCAGTCCGGCCAGCTGTCGCAGTCGGCGGGCGAGTACGAGCGCGTCGCGCAGGAGTCGCCGAATCCGCAGCTGCGCGCCGAGGCGCTGTTGCAGGCCGGCGATCTCTATGGTCAGGCGAAGGACGCGGACCGCGCGCTGCAGGTCTATTCGCGCTACGTCGAGCAGTTCCCCAAGCCGCTCGAAGCGGCGGTGGAGACACGCTCGAAGATCGCCGAGATCTACAAGGCCAAGGGGGATCAGGATCACTACCGCCAGAAGCTCACGGAAATCGTGCGTGCCGATGGCAGCGCGGGGACCGAGCGCACCGATCGGACGCGCAATCTCGCAGGGCGCGCCGCGCTCGTGCTGACGGAGCCGGACTACACACGGTTCGCCTCGCTCAAGCTCGTGCAGCCCTTCGAGAAGAGCCTGCAGGAGAAGCAACGCGGCCTCGAGGCGACGACCAAGGCGTTCGGTGCGCTGGTCGACTACCAGGTGGGCGAGGTCACGGCGGCGGCTACCTTCTATATCGCCGAGAGCTACGCGAATTTCAGCCAGTCCCTGCTTGAGTCGGAGCACCCGGCCGATCTCGGCGCGGACGCTCTCAAGGACTACGAGCGCCAGCTCGCCGAGGCTGCGCGCCCCCTCGAGGAAAAGGCGGTCTCGGTGCACGAGAAGAACCTCGAGCTCATGCGGCGCGGGAACTACAACGCATGGACCCAGAAGAGCCTGGACCGTCTCGCGGAGCTGAAGCCCGGCACCTACGCGCGCACCGAGATCAGCAGCGGCTTCCTGGGCTCGCTCGAGCGCTACGTCTATCGTCCGCCGCCTCGTGCGGCGGTGACCACCGCGGGCACCGCGACGGCACCCGATGCGCCGCAGACGCACGGCGCTGAAGTCTCAGGTCCGGTCGCGGTGGCGCCGCCGACCGCCCAGACAGCAGGGGGAGCCAATGCGATCACTCGCTGACATGGCCTGGATTACGGGGGCGCGATGTGCAGCCGCCGGCCTCGTGCTGGCGATCGGGCTCGCCGGTTGCGCGACGACTGTGCCCGTGACGACTGTGCCCGCGACGACTGTGCCCGCGACCACGGGGGGCGCCGCAAAGGCGAACGTCACGCCGGTGGCAACGCAGGTGGCAACGCAGGCGGACGCAGGCGGCTTTCAGCTCACGCAAAAACTGCGCGTGCCCTCGGACGCTCGCGCGGACTACGACAACGCGATTCGCCTCGTGAGCGCCGGGCAATACGACCAGGGCATTGCGCTGCTGAAGCGGGTCACCGAGAAAGCACCGGCTGCCGCGGCGGCCTACGTCGATCTCGGCATCGCCTACGGCAGGTCGGGAGATCTCGATGACGCGGTGGCGAGCCTCAAGCGGGCGGTCGCGCTCAACCCTCGCCAGCTCGTCGCCTACAACGAGCTCGGCATGCTCTACCGGCGCAAGGGCGAATTCAGCGCCGCGCGCGAGAGCTACGAGAAGGCCCTGGCA
>DASQIG010000398.1:0-3570 GCA_035631735.1 Burkholderiales bacterium
TCCATCGCGTCTTCGACCTTCACCGCGTTGACGGCAACGCCGTCGCGCAGCGCGAGCGTCACCACGTCGGTGAGGTAGTACTCCTTCTGCGCATTGCGATTGCCGATCGCGCCGAGCCAGCCGCCGAGCCGCCGTCCCGGCAGCGCCATCAGGCCGGCGTTGATCTCGCGGATGCCGCGCTCCACCGCGCTCGCGTCCTTTTCCTCGACGATGCGCTCTACCCGCCCCGCACGGTCGCGCACGATGCGGCCGTAGCCGCGGGGCTCGGCCAGCTCCGCCGTCGTGATCGCGAGGCCATCGCCCGCGGCTTCGAGCAGGCGCTTCAGCGTCGCGAGGCGCACGAGCGGCACATCGCCGTAGAGGATCAGCACCTGCGCATCGCTGCCGATCAACGGCAGCGCCTGCTGCACCGCATGCCCGGTGCCGAGCTGCTCGCCCTGCAGCACCCAATGGACATCGGTGCTGCCGAATGCGGAGCGCACCGCGTCGGCGCCATGGCCATGCACGACGACCGTGTTGCGCGCGCCGAGCACGCGCGCCGTGTCGAGCACGTACGCGAGCAGCGGCCGTCCACCCAGCGAATGCAGCACCTTGGGCAGGGCCGAGCGCATGCGCTTGCCCTGGCCGGCGGCAAGCACGATCACGTCGAGTGGCATCGGGGCATTTTAGCCAAGGTCTGAAGAAGTCTCCCCCGCGAAAGCGGGGGTCCCGTCTTTTTACTCGAAAACCGTAGGTTCCCGCTTCCGCGGGAACGACAATTCGCCGCCTTTACACAGATTCCCTAATATCCACGAGGTGCTGACCGAGGAACTCGCCAGCCGCTTCGCACGCGTCGCGCTCGCCAACATCGGGCGCGAGTATCCGCGTCACCTCCAGCATCTCGTGTCGAGCGCCGATGACGAGCTGCGCGAGGGGATACTACATCCGGCGTTTTACGGCAGTTATGACTGGCACTCGGCAGTGCACATGCACTGGCTGCTGCTGCGCGTGCTCCGGCTATACCCGACCTCGCGTGACGCAGTTCGCATCGCTGAGGCCCTCGACGCGCACCTCACCCCGAGCGCGATCGCAACGGAGCTCGCGTACTTTCGCAGCCCGGCGGGGCGCACTTTCGAACGCCCCTATGGCTGGGCGTGGCTGCTCGAGCTGCAGGCCGAAGCGCTTGCGTCCAGGTCGCGCTGGTCGCGAGCCGTGGCACCGCTCGCCGCCGAGCTCGCGACGCGCTTTGGCGACTATGCGCGCATGTCGCCGTATGCCGTACGCTCAGGCGCGCACGGCAACACCGCATTCGCATGTGTGCTGGCGCTCGACTATGCGCGCACTGCGGCGGATACCGCGCTCGAGTTCGAGATCCGCAAGGCCGCGCGGCGCTGGTATGGAACGGATCGCAGCGCGCCGCTCGCCTACGAGCCCTCGGCAGATGATTTTCTGTCGCCGAGCCTGATGGAGGCGGTGCTGATGCAGGCGGTGCTGGAGCCGGGGGAGTTCTTCGCCTGGCTCGAGCGCTTCGCGCCGCAGGGGTTCGGTATGCTGACGCAGCCGCCGACGGTGGTCGACCACGCCGATCCGAAGCAGAGCCACCTTGACGGGCTCTGCCTGACGCGCGCGTGGTGCTTCCAACGGCTGGGTGACAGCGCCGCGGCCGATGTTTTGGTGGCGGCAGCGCTGCCGCACGTGGCGGGCGGGGACTATGCCGGCGAGCACTGGCTCGCCTCGTTCGCGGTGCTCGCGCTCAGCGCGGCAGCTCTGAGAACCCCATGAGGAACTCGTCTACCGCGCGCGCCGCTTGCCGGCCTTCACGGATCGCCCAGACGACGAGCGACTGGCCGCGGCGCATGTCGCCGGCGGCGAAGACCTTCGGCACCGAGGTGGCATAAGCCTTCGGGCCATCGGTGTCGGCGCGCGCATTGCCGCGCGCATCCTTCTGCACGCCGAGCTCCTCCAGCAGCGACTGTAGCGGCGAGACAAAGCCCATCGCGAGCAGCACGAGGTCAGCCGGCATCTCGAACTCGCTGCCCGGCAGCTCCTGCGGCTTGCCATCCTTCCACTCGAGGCGCACCGCGCGCAACGCCTTCACGCGGCCCTGCTCGCCGACGAACGCCTTGGTGGCGATCGACCAGTCGCGCTGCACGCCCTCTTCGTGCGACGACGAGGTGCGCAGGCGCGTCGGCCAATACGGCCAGACCGGATTGCGCTCGACATCGGGCGGCATCGGCAGCAGCTCGAACTGCGTGATCGATTTCGCCGCGTGGCGGTTCGACGTGCCGACGCAGTCCGAGCCGGTGTCGCCGCCCCCGATGATGATGACGTGCTTGTCCGTGGCCCACAGATCCGGCACCTGCGTGTCGCCGGCGACGCGCTTGTTCTGCAGCGGCAGGAACTCCATCGCGTAGTGCACGCCCGCGAGCTCGCGACCCGGGATCGGCAGATCGCGCGACGTTTCGGCGCCGCCGGCGAGGACGATGGCGTCGAACTGGTTCTTGAGCTGCTCGGCCGAAACCGTTTCTCGGGCGTCGCTGACGACGCCCTTCGGCAGTGGCGCGGCGCCGACATAGACGCCGGCGCGGAACTTCACACCCTCGGCGCGGAGCTGATCAAGGCGGCGGTCGATCACGCCCTTGTCGAGCTTGAAGTCCGGGATGCCATAGCGCAGGAGGCCGCCGAGCCGGTCGCTCTTTTCGAACACGGTGACTTCGTGGCCCGCTCTCGCGAGCTGCTGCGCGCAGGCGAGGCCCGCAGGCCCGGAGCCGATGACGGCAACGCGCCGCCCGGTTGCATGCGCCGCGCGCTGCGGCCGCACCCAGCCCTCTTCCCACGCCTTGTCGGCGATGGCGTGCTCGATCGACTTGATGCCGACCGGATCGTCGTTGATGCGCAGCACGCACGCCTCCTCACAGGGCGCGGGGCAGATGCGGCCGGTGAACTCCGGAAAGTTATTGGTCGAGTGCAGGACCTCGATCGCGTTCTTCCAGTCCTGGCGGTAAACGAGATCATTCCAGTCGGGGATGATGTTGTTGACCGGGCAGCCCGACATGCAGAACGGGATGCCGCAGTCCATGCAGCGCGCCCCCTGCAGGCCGGCCGCGTCGTCCGCGAGCCGGACGTAGAACTCGCGGTAGTGCTTCTTGCGCGCCTCGGCGGCTTCGTGCGGTTCCTCGAGCCGCTCGTGCTCGAGGAACCCGGTGATCTTGCCCATTACGCCGCCACCCGGCGATGCGCGGCGAGCTCGCCGAGCGCCCGGCGATACTCCTTCGGAAAGACTTTCACGAAGCGCGCGCGGTACTGCGCCCAGTTCTGCAGGATCTCGGCCGCGCGGCGCGAGTTGGTGTACCGCGCATGGTTCTCCACCAGGCGGCGGACGAGGGCTTCATCCGCTTCGCTGTGGTGCCAGAACTCGCGCGCCAGCTTCGCCTGCTGCTCCGACTCGGCCAGCAGCGGTTCGAGATCGACCATCGCGGTGTTGCAGCGCTTGGCAAACTCACCGTCGAGATCGAGCACGTAGGCGATGCCGCCCGACATGCCGGCCGCGAAGTTGCGGCCGGTGGTGCCAAGCACGACCACCGTACCGCC
>DASQIG010000399.1:0-3378 GCA_035631735.1 Burkholderiales bacterium
TCTACGAGTTGCGCCTGCCCGGTTTTCTGCATCAGCGGCTCTATGCGAGCCAGGAGCAGCTGCGCGGCGGGCGTATCGCCTCGGTGGCGGCGATGGGCGTCTTTTCCGCGGTGATCGTAAGCCCATGCGTGTCTGCGCCGCTCGCCGGCACGCTGCTGCAGATTTCGCGCACCGGCGATGTGGTCCTCGGCGGCGCCGCGCTGTTCGCGCTCGCCACCGGCATGGGCCTGCCGCTGATCGCGGTCGGCGTATCCGAGGGCGCGCTGCTGCCGAAGGCCGGGCCGTGGATGCTCGTCGTGCGCAAGCTGTTCGGCGTGCTGCTGCTTGGGGTAGCGCTCTGGATCGTCAGCCCGGTCATGCCTGCATGGCTCGAAACGCTGGCATGGGCGGCGCTCGCGATCGGCGCCGGCGCCTCTCTCCTGCGCCACGCGCGGCTCGGCAAGGCTTTTGGCGCCGCGGCAATGCTACTGGGCGCCGCGCTCGTGTTGATTGCCGCCATGGGCGAACGTCCAGCGCAAACGGCGACGCCATGGGTGTGGGTGAGCTCGGTTGCGGAGCTCGACCAGAAGCTGCGCGCCGCAGGCAGGCCGGCGATGCTCGACTTCTATGCCGACTGGTGCGTCTCGTGCAAGGAGATGGAGAAGCTCACGCTGTCGGATGCGCGCGTGCGCAAGGAGCTCGAGAACGTGCTGCTCCTGCAAGCCGATGTCACCGCGGCGAATCCCGCGGACCGCGAGCTGCTCAAGCGCTTTTCGCTCTTTGGCCCGCCCGGCATCATTTTCTTCGACGCCGATGGACGCGAAATCCCGGGCTTGCGCGTGATCGGTTACCAGCCGCCTGAGCGCTTCCTCAAGACGCTTGCAACTGCAACTCGCCATTGACCACGCGGTGATCGCGGTACGCGATCTCGACGCCGCCGCGGCGAGCTTTCGCGCGCACGGTTTCACCTTGACGCCGCGCGGCTTCCACAGCATCGGCTCGCAGAATCACTGCATCATGTTAGGCACCACCTACATCGAGCTGCTAGCCGCGCCGGTGGATCATCCCTGGCTCGATTACTACCGGCGCTTCCTGCGCGAGCACGGCGACGGTCTGGCCGCTGTGGCGCTCGCAACGCGCGATGCGGATGCTGCGTATGCCGAACTACGCGCGCACGGCGTGGCGGCCGAGTCGCCGATGGATCTCTCGCGACCAGTGGAAGGCGGCGCGGCGCGGTTCCGGCTGGTGCAGATCGACGGCACACCGGGCGTTTTCGTCTGTCAGCACCTGACACGCGAGCTCGTCTGGCGCCGAGAGTGGCAAGCGCACGCGAACGGCGCAGCCGAGCTGGTCGGCATTTCGCTGGCGGCGACAAAACCATTCGACGGGCTGCCGGCGTCGATCGAGTGGCAGCGAAGCGCAGCGCTGCGCATCCGCGGCTTACGCGGCGAGCGCGAAGCGTACGGCGTGCGAATGCTGCCGGCTTAGCGCTTGGCGAGCGCTTTGGCGGCGTCCAGCGCGAAATAGGTAAGCACGCCGTCGGCGCCGGCGCGCTTGAAGGCGAGAAGCACTTCCATTACGCAGGACTCGGGCAGCCAGCCGTTGGCGATTGCCGCGCGCAGCATCGCGTATTCGCCCGACACCTGGTACACATAGGTCGGCGCGTGGAACTCGTCCTTCACGCGGCGCACGATGTCGAGATACGGCAGGCCCGGCTTCACCATCACCATGTCGGCGCCCTCGGCGAGATCAAGGCCGACTTCCCACAACGCCTCGTCGGAATTTCCCGGGTCCATCTGGTAGGTCTTCTTGTTGCTCTTGCCGAGGAATTTCGCGGAGCGCACCGCGTCGCGAAACGGCCCATAGAAGCCGGAGGCGTATTTCGCGGAGTAGGCCATGATCAGCGTGTGGATGTGGCCCGCCTCTTCAAGGGCGGCGCGGATGCGGCCGATGCGCCCGTCCATCATGTCGGAAGGCGCGACGATGTCCACGCCCGCGGCGGCCTGCACCAGCGCCTGCTTCACCAGGAGGTCGAGCGTCTCGTCGTTGAGAATGTAGCCCTCGTCATCGATCACACCATCCTGGCCATGCGAGGTATACGGATCGAGCGCGACGTCGGTCATCACGCCGAGCTCGGGAAATCGTTTCTTGAGCGCCGCGACCGCGCGCGGAACGAGGCCTTTCGGGTTGTGCGCCTCCCGGCCGTCAGGCGTCTTAAGCCGCGCCTCGATCGCCGGAAACAGCGCGATCGCGGGAATGTCGAGCTTGAGGCACTGCTCGGCCAGCGGCAGCAGCCGGTCGACGCTGAGGCGTTCGACGCCCGGCATGGAATCCACTTTCTGGGTGCGGCTTTTGCCGTCGATGATGAAGACTGGATAGATCAGGTCGTCGGCGGTGAGAACGCTCTCGCGCATCAAGCGACGCGCGAACTCCGTGCGACGCATGCGCCGCATGCGCACGGCGGGAAAGCTGCCGTAGACCTTCATCGCGGTTGGGTTTTTTGGATTTGTACGGGGTTGAACTTTTCCCCTGCGAGCCCATCTTACCTGCAGACGAGTTGATCGTCTCCCGCTTCTCCTCCCTGAGCGGGTGCCTTAATCCCAAAGTTAAGGCGTTTTTGCCCCCGGTTTATATCCCCTTTACCGGGGGCTTTTTATTTTCGCGGCCTGTTGCGAGCCAGTGCTCGAGCAGGTCGCGGCATTCCTCGACTCCCTGTCGCGTAACGCTCGAAAAGAGCGTTACCTGGTGGCGACGAAGTCGCGCGCTGACTTGCGTAAGAACTTGCTGTCGCCCGCTGCGTGAAAGCTTGTCGGCTTTCGTCAGCAGCACGAGCAACCGCACTTCGCCTAGCCACTCGATGAGCTGCACATCCAACGGCGTGAGTGGATGGCGTGCGTCCATGAGCAGCACGACGCCCACCAATGTTTTTGCCGAGCGCAGGTACGCGCCCACCAGTTCGCGCCATTGCATGCGCAGCGACTGCGGTACGCGCGCGTAGCCATAGCCGGGCAAGTCGACCAGGCGCGCGGCCTCGGCGAGCGCGTAAAAGTTGATCGTCTGCGTGCGCCCGGGCGTCTTGCTCGTGCGAGCAAGCGCCTTCCGGCCGAGAAGCGCGTTGATTGCGCTCGACTTGCCGACGTTCGAGCGGCCCGCGAACGCGATCTCGGGCGGGCCGGGTGGCGGCAGGTCGGAGCCGCGGCCGGCGGCGCGCAGAAACGCCGCGTGCGCGAAGACCGACATGGAAGGCGGGGAATTCTAATAAAATCGCGCCTTTCGCATCGGGGACCCGGGGATGAAGCGCGCATTGGGGCTCGCTGCCGCACTGTTTGCGGCGGGTGGAGCGTTTGCCCAAAACACGCCACAGGCGGTCGCGACGCAGGTCTGTGCGGCGTGCCACGG
>DASQIG010000400.1:0-2347 GCA_035631735.1 Burkholderiales bacterium
CAGCGTGAAGGTGCCGAGGCTGCGCACCCAGTGCGCGAGGAAATGCAGGCCGTAGCCGGCGTCGCAGAAGTAGATGAGATGCGCGCCGGCATCCGAGAGCGCGATCACGCCCGCCGGGTGCTTGAGGAGCGGCGCGACGCCCGCATCGTCGTTCTGGTAGAGCTTCGCCACGAGCTGCACATCGAGCGGCAGGTCGAAGACGTAGTCGAGCGGATCTTTCGCCTCGCGCCGCGCGAGCTCGGTGACCGGCACGCCGTCGCGCTCGAGCTGCGTCCAGTCGCCGTAGAAAAGGATGCCCTGCCTCGGCTCGCGGAAGTTCTGACGCAGCCGCTCGCGAAACGCCGGGCGCCGATAGATCGCGACGCGCTCTTCGGGTGGCGCGGCCTTGACGGCGTCGAACGCGTCGTGCGAGTACAGGATGTAGGGCTCTCGCAGCGTGAAGTCGAACGAGAGCGGCTGGCAGTTGGCGTGGATATACACCTCGTGCCCGCGCGCGAGCGCCTGCGCGCAGCGCTCGTACATCTCGAGCGCCCTGCCCGGCTGCGCGCGGTTGTACATGGTGAGCACGGTCACCATGAACGCCGGCTGCCCCGTCTCGGCCGCGAGCGCTTCCATGTACTCCGGCGTCGCGCGCGGCCCGGTCGCCATGACGAAGATGCCGCGGCGCTTCTCGCCGAGGACGCGCACCAGGCTCTTCAGCTCCTCGTCGGCTGCGATGGTCGAGGGCATCGGCCGCCCGCCCCAGCCGCTGTGGTTCGGCGAGAAGGAAGAAGCGAAGCCGATCGCGCCGGCATCCAGCGCCTCGGCCACCAGCCGGCGCATTTCGCCCAATTCGCGGTCGCCGGGCGCCTTGCGCTCGGACGCCGCGGCCCCCATCACGGCGCTGCGGATGGTCGAGTGCTGCGCGAGCACGGCAACGTTGGCGAGCGGGCGCTGCCGCTCGAGAAACGCGAGGTATTGCGGGAAGGTTTCGAACTCCCAGCGCGTGCCTTCGAGCAGCGCCTCGACGTCCATGCCTTCCACGACCGAGAGGTTGCGCAGCAGCGCCTCGCGCTGCGCCGGCGGGCACGGCGCGATGCCGAAGCCACAGTTGCCCATGACGGCGGTGGTCACGCCGAGCGCGGCGGAGGGCGACAGCGTCGCATCCCAGGTGATTTGCGCATCGTAGTGCGTGTGCAGGTCGACGATGCCGGGCATGAGCGCGAGGCCGCCCGCGTCCACCGTGCGCCGCGCCGGCTCGTCCGTATCACCGACATTTACGATCGTGCCCTCGCGTACACCCACCGCCGCTGTGACAGATTTCGCGCCGCTGCCGTCATAGAGCCGCGCGCCGCGGAAGAGGACGTCCAACATGCGCCGAGCCTACGCGATAATGCGAGCGCGCTTCAAGAACAAGGGAACAAGGGAGGGAAGCAGCCATTCGCCGGGCGTTCGCCTTCGCCGTCGTCGCCATCGCCACCGCGGCCCACGCGGCGGAGGATGCGTTTCCGCGCGTCGCCGATGCCTACGTCGTGAAGCGCGACGGCCGCGTGCTGTGGTCTGCGGCCGAGAACCAGCGCCACGCGCCCGCGAGCCTGACCAAGATGATGACGGCGCTGCTCGTGCTCGAGCGCGGCCAGCTCGACGAGCCCATCGTGGTGACTCGCGCGGCGGCGAGGGAGGACGGCAGCCGCATCGGGCTGCGCGCCGGAGAGCTGCTTCGCGCGCGCGACCTGCTCGCCGCGGCGATCATGCATTCGGCGAACGACGCCTGCCGCGCGCTCGCCGACAACAGCGGGCCGGGGTTCGTCGCGCGCATGAACCAGCGCGCCTTCACGCTCGGCCTGCGCAACACGCATTTCGTCGACCCCTGCGGCCACGACCGGCCCGGGCAGTACTCGACGGCCGCGGACCTCGCGCGCCTCGCCGAGCAGGTGCTGCAGCATGCCGAGTACCGCAGCCTTGCGAGCATCGATGCGACCACCATCCGCACGCTCGATGGCCGCCGGCGCTTCTACCTGCGCAATACCAACGCGCTCATCGGCCACTATCCCGGCGCGATCGGCGTGAAGACCGGCACCACCGGCGCTGCCGGCTACTGCGTGATCGCCGCCGCCGAGCGGAATGGCTCGCGCGTGCTCGTGGTGCTGCTCAACTCGCCGCGGCGCTGGAGCGTGACGCCGCGGCTCCTCGACACCGCCTTCGCCACGCCGCTGTAAATCGGGGACAGGTACACATTTACGAACGCACCTCGCATGAACGCGACCCGCGTCAAGGTGACGTTCAGGCAGTCGGTCGATCTGTCGACGGTGCAACTCTTCGCCGTCATGCTCGAGGTGTTCGGCGGCGTCTATCGGACCCAAAATCC
>DASQIG010000401.1:0-1645 GCA_035631735.1 Burkholderiales bacterium
TTCGTCTTCGTGGCGATCGGCGGCAGCGTGCTGCGCGCGATCTTTGGGCGCTTTCCCGGCGCGGGCATCGTCGGCGCGGTCGCCGGCTTCGTCGGCTGGGCGCTGATCGGCTCGCTCGCGATCGGCATCATCGCCGCCCTCATCGGCTTCCTGCTCACGCTTTTCAACGACGGCCGCAACTGGTCGCCCGGCCGTTGGAGCTCAGGCGGCTATGGCGGCGGCAGCGGCTGGTCGGGTGGCGGCGGCTTCTCGAGCGGCGGCGGCTTCAGCGGTGGCGGCGGCTCGTCGGGCGGGGGCGGCGCGAGCGGCTCATGGTGAAGCGCGCGCTCAAGCACCTCTTCACTCCGCACTGGCTCGCGCTGCGCGCATTTCCTGCATCGGCGCTGAAAGCCGTCGAGCGCGCGATCAAGGCCTCCGAGCGGCTGCACCGCGGCGAGATCCGCTTCGCGCTGGAAGGGCCGCTCCACCTTTGGCATCTGCGCGCTACCCCGCGGGAGCGAGCGCGCCAAGTCTTCGCTCAGCTCGGCGTGTGGGACACGGAGGAGAACACCGGCGCGCTGATCTACGTGCAGCTCGTCGACCGGCGCATCGAGATCCTCGCCGACCGCGGCATCGCGGCGCGCGTGGCGCAGCACGAATGGGACACGATCTGCCGCGGCATGGAGCGCGCGTTCAAAGCCGGCCAATACGAGCACGGCGCGCTCGAGGCCATCGCGGCGGTCACACGGATCCTGGCGCGCGAATTCCCGGCGCGCGATGTGAACCCCAACCAGCTGCCCGACAAACCTGCCGTTTTGTAGTTTGCATAGGGTGCTATGAAATACGAGCTCTACTACTGGCCCTCGATCCAGGGCCGCGGCGAATTCATCCGCCTCGCGCTCGAGGATGCGGGCGCCGACTACGTCGACGTCGCGCGGCGGCCGAAGGGCATGCAAGCAATGCTGCACTTGATGGAGAGCCGCCCGGTCAAGAAGCGGCCTTTCGCGCCGCCATTCCTGCGGGCAGGGGAGCTGGTCATTGCGCAAACGGCGATGATCCTGCACTGGCTCGCGCCGCGGCTCGGCCTTGCGCCGAAGGCGGAAGCACCGCGCCTGTGGCTGCATCAGCAGCAGCTCACGATCAGCGACTGGCTCGTCGAGGTACACGACACGCACCATCCGATTGGCAGCGAGCTTTACTACGAGGACCAGAAGCCGGAGGCGCTGCGCCGCGCGCACGACTTCCGCGAGAACCGGCTGCCGAAGTACATGGACTATTTCGAGCGCCTGGAGCGCGGCACAACGATCACGTACGTGGAGCTCTCGCTGTTCCAGATGGTCGAGGGCTTGCGCTACGCGTTCCCCCGGACGATGGCGGCGCTCGAGCCGACGTACCCCAGGCTGGTAGCAGTGCACGACCGCGTGACGGAGCGCCCGCGGCTCGCCGCCTATCTCGGCTCCAAGCGCCGCATCGCGTTCAACCAGCAGGGCATCTTCCGCCGCTACCCCGAGCTCGATGGCTGACTCGGCGGTTTCCTTCCCGGCCCTGCGCCGGCCGGTGTTTCGCGCGTACTTCTTCGGCGCGGCGTCCGCGATGATGGCCGACTCGATCGAGCACGTCATCAGCTACTGGATCATGTACCAGAAGTTCGCCTCGCCGGCGCTCG
>DASQIG010000402.1:0-6183 GCA_035631735.1 Burkholderiales bacterium
CCTGAGCCGCAGTAGTTCACCACCTCGTTCGGCGCGCGGCTGCCGAGCACTTGCTGAAACTCGTCCCTGAGCTGCTCGGCGGTCTTGAATTGCCCATTGCCGCGCACGTTGTCGAGGTTGTAGCGATTGAGCGCGCCGGGAATGCGACCCGCTACCGGGTCGATCGGCTCCTGCTCGCCGCGGTAGCGCGCCGGCGCGCGCGCATCGAGCAGGGTGCGGCTGCGCAAGGTCTTGGCAATTGCCTCCACCGGCACGCTCATGTCGGTGCGCACACGCACATCGTATTTCGCGGGCTTCGGCTGCGGGATGTCCGCGCTTACCGGCCGCCCTTCGGCGGTCCACTTGGCAAGCCCGCCATCGAGCACCGCGACGGCGTCGTGGCCCGTCCAGCGCAGCATCCACCACAGGCGCGCGGCCATGGCGCCGTTCGCCGCGTCGTAGCAGACGACCTGGTCGCCATTGCGCACGCCCTGCCGCCCGAGCCAGGCGCCGAAGGCTTTCGGCTCGGGCAGCGGATGGCGGCCGTTCTTGCCGCTCTTCGGCGCGGAAAGGTCGCGATCGAGATGCGCGAAGAGCGCGCCCGGGATGTGCGCCTCGCGGTACTGCTGCTCGCCGAGCTCGGGCTGCGCCAGCTCGTGGCGGCAGTCGAAGACGCGCCATCTGCCGAGATGCGCGGCCAGCTCGGCGGAAGAGACGAGGATCTTAAATGCCAAGCTTGCGATGCAACCACTCGTGGAAGTGCACTTCCGCGTCTTCCATCGGTGACTGATAGGGACCGGCGTCGTCGAGGCCTTGCTCGTAGAGTGCACGGCGGCCGCGGTCGAGGCGCTCGCAGATTTCCCGGTCCTCGAGCGCCGTCTCGACGTATGCCGCATGCTGCGCCTCGACGAACTCGCGCTCGAAACAGGCGATCTCTTCCGGGTAGTAGAACTCGACGACGTTGGTGGTGCGCGTCGGCGAGCGCGGGATCAGATTGGAAACGACCAGCACGTTCGGATACCACTCGAACGTCAGGCCCGGGAAATAGCTCGCCCAGAGCGCGCCGTGCTTCGGCTCGCGGCCATCGAGCTGCCGGAGACAGGCCTCGTGCCAGCGCTTGTAGACCGGCGTGCCGGGGCGCTGCAATCCGGCCTTGGCGGAGACGATCTGCACCGAATATTCATCGCCATAGTCGACGGTGAAGTTGCCGACATCGGTGAAGTTGCCGAGTCCCGGGTGGAACGGGTTCACGTGGTAGACCTCGAGATAGGTCTCGATGAACGTCTTCCAGTTGATGTCGTACTCGTCGATGCGTACCGACTCGAGCACATAGCCAGTGAAATCCCAATCGGCCATCGTGGTGACCCGCGCAAGGTCCTTGCGCGGGTCGCGCGGGCCGGCGAACAGCAGGCCGTTCCAGCTCGTGAGCGGCGTCGAGTGGAGCTTGACGCACGGGCTCTGCGGGAAATGCGGCGCGCCGAGGAGCTCGCCCTTCAGATCATAGGTCCAGCGGTGCAGCGGGCAGACGATGTGCTCGGCGTTGCCGCGGCCTTCCAGCATGATCGCCTGACGGTGGCGGCAGACGTTCGACATGAGCTCGACGCCGGAGCCGTTACGCACCAGCATCTTCGCGTGGTCGCTCCACTCGAGCGTGTAGTAGTCGCCGACGTTCGGCACCATCAGCTCGTGGCCGACGTAGTTCGCGCCGGCATCGAAAAGCAGCTTCTTCTCCAGCTCGAAGATCGCCGGATCGAAGTACCAGGCGACTGGCAGCTGGCAGCGCGCGGGACTCAGCTCGCGCAGGCGGGCTACATTGGACATTCGTGTTGTAAGGGACTAAAAACACTGTATTTTACCCCGATGAGCAAACCCCCGCAGGAGCTGACTTTCGAGGCCGCGCTGACGGAGCTCGAGAAAATTGTCACGCGCATGGAATCGGGCGAGCTGACGCTCGAGCAGGCGCTTGCGACGCACAAGCGCGGCCTCGAGCTCGCACGCTTCTGCCAGCAGCGGCTCGAAGCCGCGCGCGAGCAGGTCAAGGTCCTCGAAGGCGAGGTCTTGAAGCCGCTCACTGACCTCGGCAGTAGTGACTGACGCGGCCTTCCACGCCTGGATGGGCGAAGTACAGGCACGCCTGGAGCGCGCGCTCTCGCGCTTCGTACCCGCTGCGCACGTCGCGCCCGCGCGGCTCCACGAGGCGATGCGCTATGCGGTGCTCGGCGGCGGCAAGCGCGTACGGCCGCTTCTCTGCTTCGCGGCCGGCGAAGTCACCGGCGCGGCGCCCGAGCGGCTCGAAGTCGCGGCGAGCGCCGTGGAGCTGGTCCATGCCTATTCGCTGGTGCACGACGATTTGCCTTGCATGGACGACGACGTGCTCCGCCGCGGCAAGCCCACGGTGCACGTCGAGTATGACGAGGCCACCGCCGTGCTGGTGGGCGATGCGCTCCAGACGCTCGCCTTCCAGCTCCTCGCCGAGCATCGGCTGGCCGATGATCCGCGCCAGCAGCTCGAGATGGTGAAGTTGCTCGCGATCGCCGCCGGCTCGCGCGGCATGGCGGGCGGGCAGAGCATCGATCTCGCGGCAACCGGAAGCGCGCTCACGCTGCCCGAGCTCGAGTTCATGCACATCCACAAGACCGGCGCGCTGATCCGTGCCGCGGTGCTGGTCGGCGCTGCGTGCGGCACGGCGCTTGGCGCACCCGCACGCGCTGCCCTCGACCGCTACGCCAAGGCGGTGGGCCTCGCCTTCCAGGTGGTCGACGATGTGCTCGATGCCGAGGCCAGCACCGCGACCCTCGGCAAGACGGCGGGCAAGGATTCCAGGCAGGGCAAGCCCACGTACGTGTCGGTGCTCGGCGTCGCACGCGCGAAAGCACTCGCCGAGGAGCTGCGCGGCGATGCGCATGCCGCGCTTGCCGGGCTGGGTGAGCGCGGCGCGTGCCTCGCAGCGCTCGCGGACTTCGTGGTTCTGCGAAAATTCTAGGTTCCATGGCGACGATTACCGAAGAGCTCGGGGCGGCTGGCTACAATCCCTCGATGTACGAGCTGCTGAAGACGATCGACGAGCCGTCGCAGCTGCGTACGCTCGAGCGCCGGCAGCTGCAGCAGCTCGCCGACGAGCTGCGCGCCTTCGTGCTGGAATCGGTGTCGAAGACCGGCGGCCATCTGTCCTCCAATCTCGGCACCGTCGAGCTCACCATCGCGCTGCACTACGTGTTCGACACGCCGGAGGACCGCATCGTGTGGGACGTCGGCCACCAGACGTACCCGCACAAGATCCTCACCGGGCGGCGCGAAGCGATGGCGCGCCTGCGCATGATCGACGGCATCTCCGGCTTCCCGCGCCGCACGGAGTCGAAGTACGACACCTTCGGCACGGCGCATTCATCGACCTCCATCTCCGCCGCGCTCGGCATGGCGGTGGCCGCCAAGGCGAAAGGCGAAAAGCGCCATTGCATCGCGGTGATCGGCGACGGCGCCATGTCCGCCGGCATGGCGTACGAGGCGATGAACAACGCGGGCGCGATGGACGTCGACCTGCTCGTCATCCTGAACGACAACGAGATGTCCATCTCGCGGCCGGTGGGTGCGCTCACCAACTATCTCGCCCGCCTGCTCTCCGGGCGCGTGTATTCGAGCGCGCGACGCGCAAGCGAGCATCTTCTGAAGCGCGTCGGCGTGTGGGAGTTCGCGCGGCGCGCCGAGGAGCACGTGAAGGGCATGGTCACGCCCTCGACGCTGTTCGAAGAGTTCGGCTTCAACTACATCGGCCCGATCGACGGCCATGACCTCGATGCGCTGATCCCGACGCTCGCCAACATCAAGAAGCTGAAAGGGCCGCAGTTCCTGCACGTCATCACGCGCAAGGGCCAGGGCTACAAGCTGGCCGAGGACGATCCGATCGCTTATCACGGGCCGGGCAAGTTCGATCCCGCCGAAGGCCTCAAGGCAGCCGCGGGCGGCAAGCCGACCTACTCGCAAGTCTTCGGCGAATGGCTGTGCGACATGGCGGCGCTCGATCCGCGCCTGGTGGCGATCACGCCGGCGATGCGCGAAGGCTCCGGCATGGTGAAGTACTCGGAGCAGTTCCCCGAGCGCTACTTCGACGTCGGCATCGCCGAGCAGCACGCAGTGACGTTTGCCGCAGGCCTGGCCTGCGAGGGGATGCGGCCAGTCCTGGGCATCTATTCGACCTTCCTGCAGCGCGGCTACGACCAGCTGATCCCCGACGTCGCGATCCAGAACCTGCCGGTGCTGTTTGCGCTCGACCGCGCCGGTCTCGTCGGCGGCGATGGCGCGACCCACAATGGCGCTTTCGACTTCGCCTACTTGCGCACGGTGCCCAATCTCACGGTGATGGCTCCCGCCGACGCCGACGAATGCCGGCAGATGCTCTACACGGGGTTTATCCATAATGGTCCCGCAAGCGTGAGGTATCCGCGAGGCGCTGCATTGGGAGAGGCCCAAAAAGAGATGAAAGCCATCCCGCTCGGCAAAGGCGAAGTGAGAAGAAGCGGGAAGCGGGTGGCGATCCTCGCCTTCGGCGCGCTGCTCAAGCCCGCGCTCGAAGCGGCCGAGGAGCTTGACGCGACCGTCGTCAACATGCGCTTCGTCAAGCCACTAGACGTGGAACTCCTGAAACAAATCTGCGAAAACCATCATCTCATCGCCACCGTGGAGGAGCACCAAGTCGTTGGTGGGGCCGGCAGCGCTGTTTGCGAAGCCCTTACCGAAATGAAAATTGAAAAGCGCGTACTTTTGCTCGGCCTCCCGGACCGCTTCATCGACCATGGCGACCCGGCAAAGCTGCTTGCCTCGGTGGGGCTGGATGCGCCAGGCATCCGGAACTCGGTGCGCAAGGCAATGTCCGAGTAATTTAGTCGGATGTTAAAATAGCGCCATGAAAGCACGCGACCTGCACAACATTCCGGACGTCCAGGCGAGCCCTGATTCGCGCAAGCTCGCCATCGACAAGGTAGGCATCAAGGCGATCCGCCACCCGATGCGCATCCAGGAGCGCTCGGGCGGCGTGCAGCACACCATCGCCGTGTTCAACATGTACGTCTGCCTGCCGCACCATTTCAAGGGCACCCACATGTCACGCTTCGTTGAGATCCTCGAAGAGCACGAGCGCGAGATCACCGTCGAAACCTTCCAGGTCATGCTGCGCGAGATGGTCGAGCGCCTCGAGGCCGAGGAAGGCCACATCGAGATGAGCTTCCCGTACTTCGTCGAGAAGAAGGCGCCGGTGTCGGGCGTGAAGAGCCTGATGGACTACGAGGTGACCTTCAACGGCGAGATCAAGAAGGGCAAGCAGAGCTTCACCATGAAGGTGGTGGTCCCGGTGACCAGCCTGTGCCCCTGCTCCAAGCGCATCTCGGAGCGCGGCGCGCACAACCAGCGCTCGCACGTGACGGTCACCGCCCGCACCAACGACTTCGTCTGGATCGAGGAGATCGTCGACCTCGTAGAGAAGCAAGGCTCGAGCGAGCTCTACGGCCTGCTCAAGCGCCCGGACGAGAAGTACGTCACCGAGCGCGCCTACGACAACCCGAAGTTCGTCGAGGACATGGTGCGCGACGTCGCCGCGGTGCTCAACCTGGACGAGCGCATCGAGGCGTTCGTGGTGGAATCCGAGAACTTCGAGTCGATCCACAACCACAGCGCGTACGCTCTCATCGAGAAGAATAAACGCGCGCGTTAATACGCCTGCTTCTGGGGTTTCTGTTGATTGAAGAAACCCATTCCCAGGATTTTTCGACCCTGCGCGCGCGCATGGTCTCCGAGGTGGACGCCCTGTACGCCGAGACGCGCGCGGAAACCGGCCTCCCGAGCATGTCGCCCGCGGTACGCGCCGCGCTCGCCAAGGTGGAGCGCCACCGCCTCGTTCCCGCCGCGCAGGCGGCGCTGGCGTACCGCAACCACCCGCTGCCGATCGGCAGCGGCCAGACCATCTCGCAGCCGTAGATCGTCGCGCTTTCAACGGATCTCCTGAAAGTGGATTCCAACAGCGTCGTTCTCGATGTCGGCACAGGGTCGGGCTACCAGGCGGCGGTGCTCGCCGAGATCGTGAAGCAGGTGTACTCGATCGAGATCGTCGAGACGCTCGGCAAGACTGCCGCCGCGCGGCTCGCCGAGATGGGCTACCGGAACGCCGAGGTGAAGATCGGCGACGGTTACCGCGGCTGGCCGGAGAAGGCACCG
>DASQIG010000403.1:0-7671 GCA_035631735.1 Burkholderiales bacterium
CTTCGCGCGGTCCACCGTGAGGCCGACCTTGTCGCGCCAGTCGAGGTCGTGCTCGGCCCAGTAGCCGCGCCACGTCGGCAGGTCGTGCGTGCTCACGCAGACGAGCGCATCGCGCGGATAGGCGGACGGCGGCGCGAGCTCGCCGTCGGATGTCTTCTCGAAGTAGAGCGGCCGGTAGGAGAGCACGCCAGCCTGGTTGAGCTGCGCGCGCAGCTCGGCGGGCACGGTGCCGAGATCCTCGCCCACTACGAGGCAGCGGCACACACGGCTCTCTTCGCCGAGCACGGCGAGGAGATCGTCGACCTCATAGTGGACATAGCCGCCCCGATCGGGCTTGGCGCCGCGCGGGATCCAGTAGAGGCGCGAGAGCGCCATCACGTGGTCCATGCGCAAGGCGCCACCCGCCGGCAGGTTCGCGCGCAGCAGCTCGCGCAATGGCCGGTAGCCGCTCGCGCGCAGCGCCCGCGGCGAATACGGCGGCCAGCCCCAGTCCTGGCCTTTCGGATTGAACTCGTCGGGCGGCGCGCCGCAGTTCGCCTCCAGCGCGTAGGACTCCTGGTCCGCCCACACTTCGGCGCCGCCGCGATCGGCGCCGAGCGCGAGATCGACATAGAGCCCGACCGGCATGCCGAGCTCGTGCGCGCGGCGCTGGACGCCGTCGAGCTGCGCGCGCGCGCGCGCCTGCACCCAGTCGTGGTACGCGACCCGCCGCGCACGGCGCCTGGCGAACTTGCGCACGGCGCGCGACTCCGGATCGCGGTACTCGCGCGGCCAGCGCTCCCAGCCGCCGCCGTAGCGCTCGCGCAGGGCCTCGTAGATCGCGAAGGTGCTCGGCTTTCCTGCGCGCGGCTTCGCATCCCGGAAGGTGAGGCCGAGCACGTTTGCTTTGAGCGCGGCCACGCCCGCGTAGTCGACGAGCGGCGCGCGCCGCAATTGCGCGAGCTTGCGCTGGAACGCTGCGCTCGCAACCAATCGCCGAGCGGCCGCGCTAGCCGAATATTCCGGCAGCGCCTCCACGTCGAGGTAGAGGAAATTGAGCGCATGGCGACTCGACGGGCTGTACGGGCTGCCCTGCGTCGCGTGCAGCGGGTTCACGCCGATGAGGGCCGCGCCGCGCGTCGCGGCGAGCCGCACCAGCGCCAGCAGATCACCGAAGTCGCCGATGCCCCAGTTGCGCTTCGAGCGCAGACCGTAGAGCTGCACCGCGAAGCCCCAGATCCGGCCGCCCTGCGCCAGCAGCTCGGGCTCGTAGCACCGTCCCGGCTCGAGCGTGACCTTCGCCGGCTTGCGCTCGGGGCCGAGCGCCTTCGCCAGCGCCGCGCGCGTCTCGGGATCAATGCGCTTCTCGCGCCCCCAGACGTCGAGATAGCTCTCGGCTACTTCGGAATTCCGTACTAAGTTCGTAATTATTTGCGGCCGCCGCGAAAAATAATTACGTACTTAGTACGGAATTCAGCCACCAATGACGACCCTGGGCGGTGCGAGTTTCTCTATGGCGTCGCTATTCAGGCTTGAAGAACAGCGCAGCTAACGGGGGAAGGGTGACGGAGAGCGAATGGCTGAACTCCTCGTAGGGCATCGGCGTCGCCTCGCAGCCGCCGTAGTTGCCGAGGCCGCTGCCGCCGTAGAGCGGCGCGTCCGAGTTCAGCAGCTCGCGCCAGTAGCCGCCGCGCGGCACGCCGATGCGGTAGTTCATGCGCGGGACCGGCGTGAAGTTGCAGATGGCGAGGATCGGCGGCGCGGCTTCGCTGCCCAGGCGCAGGCACGAGAGCACGCTCTGCTCCCAGTCGCCGCGCTGCACCCAGCGGAAGCCGTCGTTCGCGAAGTCCTTCTGATGCAGCGCCGGCTGCTCGCGCAAGACGCGGTTGAGAGCGCCGACCCAGCGCTGCACACCCTCGTGGCGGTTGTCCACGCCGAGGACGTGCCACTCGAGGCTCGACTCGTGCGCCCATTCGCGGCGCTGGCCGAACTCGCCGCCCATGAACAGCAATTTTTTTCCCGGATGCGCCCACAGGTAGCCGTAGAGCAGACGGAGGTTCGCGAACTGCTGCCACGCGTCACCCGGCATGCGCCCGATGAGCGAGCCCTTGCCGTGCACGACCTCGTCGTGTGACAGCGGCAGCACGAAGTTCTCGTGGAAGGCGTACCACAGGCTGAAGGTCAGCTCGTCGTGATGATACTTCCGGAACACGGGGTCGTTCTTCATGTAGCGCAGCGTGTCGTGCATCCAGCCCATGTTCCATTTCATGCCGAAGCCCAGGCCCCCGAGATAGGTCGGGCGCGACACCTGCGGCCAGGCGGTGGATTCCTCCGCGATGGTCTGCGTGTCCGGATAGTCGCGATAGAGGGTCTCGTTCAGGAACTGCAGGAAAGAGATGGCCTCCAGGTTTTCGCGCCCGCCGTACCGGTTCGGCACCCACTCGCCCTGCTTGCGGCCGTAGTCGAGGTACAGCATCGAAGCGACGGCGTCCACGCGCAGGCCATCGGCGTGGTACTGGTCGAGCCAGAACCGTGCGCTGGAAGCGAGAAAAGCACGCACTTCGTTGCGGCCGTAGTTGAAGATCGCGCTCGCCCAGTCCGGATGATGCCCCTGGCGCGGATCGGCGTGCTCATAGAGGTGCGAGCCGTCGAAGAAGCCGAGGCCGTGCGGGTCCCATGGAAAGTGCGACGGTACCCAGTCGAGGATCACGCCGATGCCCGCCTGGTGCAGCGTATCCACGAGGTACATGAAGTCCTGCGGCGTGCCGTAGCGCGTCGAAGGCGCGAAATAGCCCGTGCACTGGTAGCCCCACGAGCCGTAGAACGGGTGCTCCATGATCGGCAGCAGCTCGACGTGCGTGAAGCGCATCTTCTGGCAATACTCGGCGAGTTGCGGCGCCAGGTCGCGGTAGCCGAGCGGCCGCTCGGGATGCTCGGGCGAACGGCGCCAGGAACCCAGATGCACCTCGTAGATCGACCACGGCGCGTCCAGCGCATTGCGATCCCTGCGATCGGTCATCCACGCGCCATCGTGCCACTCGAACGCGAGGTCCCAGACCATGGAGCCGGTACCCGGCGGCTGTTCGGCGCGAAACGCGTACGGATCGGCCTTGTCTACCCGGTAACCGGCATTACGCGAAACGATATGAAATTTGTACACGCTGCCGGGCTTTGCCTGCGGCACGCGCACCGCCCAGATGCCGCTGTCGCCGCTAGGGCGCATCGGGTCGATGCGCGGGTCCCAGCCGTTCCAGTCGCCGATCACCGAGACCGACTGCGCGTTCGGCGCCCAGACCGCGAAATGCGTGGCCGAATCTCCTCCCGCTTCCAGGAAATGCGCGCCCAGCTTTTCATACAGCCGGCTGTGCGTGCCTTCGCGGAAGAGATACTGGTCGTGCCCCGTGAGGGCGACGCTGCGTTCAGTCACTGTCGGCATGGGCGTCCACCATCTAGCAGAAGGCGACCGCGGCCGCTACCGCGGCCGGGATATAAACTTTGACTATGCAAACGGATTACGTTCAGCGCTTCCTCTTCGAGAACCTCGACATCCGCGGGCGCCTGGTCTGCCTCACCGGCGCCTGGCAACGCATGCTCGACGGCCGCGGCTATCCGCAAGACATTGTGGCGCTGCTCGGCCACACTACCGCATTGAACGTCCTGCTGGGGGCGAACCAGAAGGGCGCCGGCCGGGTCACGCTGCAGGTGCAAGGGACAGGCCCGGTGAAGCTGCTGGTGGCGGACTGTACGGCGGAGCTGCGCATCCGCGGCATGGCGCACTACCGGCGCGCCGAGATCGGCCAGGAGAGCGAGCGCGAGCTGCTGGGCGACGGGCGACTCTCGGTCACGCTGGAAGATGTCAAGAGCGGCAAGCTCTACCAGAGCCTGGTGCCGCTCGAAGGCGAGACGCTGGAGCAGATCTTCACGCACTACCTGTGGCAATCGGATCAGCTGCCGGCGTATCTGCGCCTCTTCGCCGATGGCGCTGCGGCCGCAGGGCTGCTGCTGGAAAAGCTGCCCGGCGCCGACCGCCGGGATCCGGACGGCTGGGAGCGCGTAACGCACTTCGCCAACACCCTGACGCTCGAGGAGACGCGCGGCGTGCAGCCCTACGCGCTCCTGACGCGCATCTTCCCCGAGGAGCTGATGCGCGTTTTCCGCCTCTACCAGGTCGAATACCATTGCCCCTATGACGAGGACAAGGTGAAGGACATGCTGCGCGGGCTCGGGCGCGAGGAGGTGGAGTCGATCCTCGCCGAACAGGGCGAGGTCGTGATACGAAACGAGATGTGCAACCACGAATACCGTTTCGACGCCGCGGCGATCGCGCGGCTTTTTACAACCCACCACTAGAGGGAGAAGCACATGAGGCACATCGTGGCGCTCGGCCTCGCGGCCGCGCTCATCGCCTGCTCTGAATCGCCGAAGCCGGCGGCCAAGGCTCCGCCGCCGGCGCCGAGCGCGCCGGTTACGGCCGCGCCGCAAGCGCAGCCCCAGCCCGAGCCGCCGAAGCCCGATCCGAACAAGGAGCTCGCCGCCAAGGTGAAGCAGGCGCTGGAAGCGCCGAAGGCGAAGCTCCCCGCCGGCGGGATCGACGTTACCGCCGCCGACGGCAAGGTGAGCCTCTGGGGCACCGTCGAGACCGACCAGCAGCGCCGGCGCGCCGCGCAGATCGCCGGCAAGGTCGACGGCGTGAAAGGCGTCGACAACCAGCTCAAGGTCGTCAAAGGCTCCTGATCCGGCGGTAATGGGGACGGACCCCATTTTTCTTGCGAGAAAAACGGGGGCCGTCCGCATTTATTGGTGATGAAGATCGCCACCTGGAACGTGAACGGCATCCGCGCCCGGGCGGCGCAGCTCTGCGAGTGGCTGGCGCGCGACCAGCCGGATGTCGTCTGCCTGCAGGAGCTGAAGGCGGAGCAGGCGCAGATCCCCGAGGCCTGCAAGGTCCCGGAGTATCACGTGTACTGGCACTGCATGCGCGCGTACTCGGGCGTGTCGCTGCACATCCGCGCTGATCGCTGCCCGGCTCCGCCGGCATTCACGCACCCTGAGTTCGACATGGAGTCGCGCATCGTGCAGGCCGAGCTCGGCAATCTCGTGCTCGCGTCCGTGTACGTGCCGAACGGCGGCAAGGACTACGCGGCAAAGCTCAACTTCCTCGAGCGGCTGATCGAGTGGGTAAAGCGCCTGCACGCCGAGGGACGCGAGCTCGTGCTCTGCGGCGACCTCAACATCGCGCGCACCGACATGGACGTGCACCCGCGTGAAAGGAAGCCCAACATCATCGGCCAGCGGCCCGAGGAGCGCGCGCTCTTCGAGCGGCTGCTCGGTGAGCATCTGGTCGATCTCGGGCGCGCCAAGGATCCGGAGAATGCGAATCTCTTCACCTGGTGGCCGCCGTGGCGCAACATGCGGAGCCGCAACATCGGCTGGCGCCTGGACTATGTCCTCGCTTCGCACCCGGTCGCCGAGCGCGCTACCGCATGCAAAGTGCTGGCTGAGGTCGGCACGAGCGACCACGCTCCCGTTATGATGACCACCACCGCATGAGCCAACCCCTCGTCCTCGAAGTCTTCAGCGATTACGTCTGTCCGTGGTGCTATCTCAGTACCCCGCGCATCGAGCGGCTGAAGAAGGAGCACGGCGTGCAAGTCAAGCTCGTGCATTTCCCCCTGCACCCGGAGACGCCCGCGGAAGGCAAGAGCCTGGAGCAGCTTTTCGCCGGCCGAGGCTACGACATCCCGAAGATGCAGGCGCAGATGCGCGCGCGCATGCAGGCCGAGGGCCTGCCGTACGGCGATCGCAAGATGACCTACAACAGCCGCCTCGCGCAGGAGCTCGGGAAGTGGGCGGCTTCTCTACCTGAAGGGCAGCCGGGCAGAGAAGCGATCCACGACGCGCTGTTTCGCGCCTACTTTGTCGATGGGCGCAACATCGGCGACCCGGAGGTGCTGGTGCAGATCGCCGAGAGCGTCGGCCTGCCGGGCGACACGGCGCGCGAGGTGCTCAGCAAGCGCAGCTTCAAGGCGGCGGTGGATGCCGACTGGCAGAAGTCGCGCGAATACGGCGTGACTGGCGTACCGACGTATGTCGCCGGTGGGCGCGGCGTCGTCGGCGCGCAGCCCTACGAGGTGCTCGAGCAGCTGGTGAAAGAAGCTGCGGCTTAACCGAATTCGGGGACGGAGCCCGAATTAAGGTTGGTGACGCCCGGCGCGTGCAAGACACGCGCCTACTTCGCCTGCACGGCACGCAGGAAGTCGGCCAGGCGCCGGCCAGGCTGGTCCGGGTAGCGCCGCGCGAGGGCCTCGAGGCTCGCGATGCGGTCGACGCGGAAGTTGCGGAAGTCGTCGCGGCTTTCGCACCACGCGCCGATGGTCCACGCCCCGCCCCAGAAATAGAGTGCCAGCGGCCAGATTTCGCGCGCGCTCGGCTTGCCGCCGGCATCGCGGTAGTCCAGGCGCAGCACGCGCCGGCCGCCGATCGCCGCGCGCACCGCCTCGAGCTGGTGCATGGCCTTGCCATCGACGTGGAAGCCCGGCGCGTAGAGCCGCGTCTGCTCGACCGCCAGGCGCCGCTCGGCCGGCAGCGCGGCGACGATCTTCTCGATCGCCGTGCGCGCCGACTCGGCGAGCACCGGCCCGCCCCAGGCCTCGACCATGCGCGCGCCGATGGCGAGCGCCTCGATCTCATTCAGCGTGAACATGAGCGGCGGGACGTCGAAGCCTGCTTTCAGCCGGTAGCCGACGCCGGCCTCGCCCTCGATCGGTACGCCGGAGAGCGAGAGATCGCGCACGTCGCGGTACACCGTGCGCAGTGAAATTCCGAGGCGCCCGGCGAGCAGGGCCGCCGTGGTGAGACGGCGGCCGCGCAGGTACTGGACGATGCGGAACAGCCGGTCGGCGCGCCGCATGAACCTGTCAGCTCATGGCGTGAAGCCCGATGCGGTTGCCCTCGGAGTCCGCGATGTGGGCGATGTAGCCCTGCTCGCCGGGCAGCGCGGTCTTCGGCAGCAGCAGCTTGGCGCCGAGCGAGCGCGCGCGCTCGAGCGCGGCGTCGATACCCGGCGTCGCCGCGAGGTAGGTCACCGTGCCCTTGGCACTCGGCTCGTAGCCCTCGCCGTGCATCAGGCAGCCGCCCACGCCCTCGGCGGCGTGCGGAAAGAGCGCGAGGCGAAATGGCCCGAAATTCTCCTGCTTGAGCTTGCCGTCGAGCAGCTTCTCGTAGAACGCGGTCGCGCGCTTTAGATCCGAAACTGCGATTTCACTCCAGACCACGGCATTCTTCATTGCACTCTCCTGTGTGTGATGTGCGGGCTTGCACCGTGGCAGGATGGAGCGCGCCTGCTGACAACGTCGTGTCAGCAGCTGCGCATCGTGCGCATGGTGCACAATCGGCGCACGTACGTCGACGTCTACTGCGAGCGGCTCGCGCCCGGCCTTCTCGGCGAGCCGCTCAACACGCTGAGCAACGCCGCGTTCTTCATCGCGGCGTGGCTCGTTGCGCGCGACGCGCGCCGCTTCGGCGCCATGCGCGCCGACATCGCCGTGCTGGCGGCGCTGACGGTCATCGTCGGGATCGGCAGCACCGCGTTTCATATGCTTGCGACGACCTGGGCCAATTGGCTCGACCTGGTGCCGATCCTCGTGTTCCAGCTCGCGTTCCTCTGGATCTACGCGCGGCGCGAGCTGCGCT
>DASQIG010000404.1:0-7384 GCA_035631735.1 Burkholderiales bacterium
GCTTGTTGGCGACGCAGATGGTCTTGCAGCGACGCAGCTGCGGCACGAGCACCGTGTCGAGCGGCAGGCGGGTGTCGTCGAAGTGCGCCGAGCTGCAGATCTTTCCCGCCGCCTCGTTAAGCTGGCGCTCGCCGTCGAAAAAGAAGTAGAAGTTCTCCAGCGTGACGCTGCCTGTGCGCACGGCGTACGCGATTCCCGAGGACACCGTGCTCCCCGGATTTCCGACGTACATGTGCACGACGTCCAGCTCGCGCCGCCCGGCGGCGAGGTCGGCGTCGAGGTCGAGCGAGAACATGAAGTAAGGCAGGGTCTCGGTCGGGCGCACGTCGCAGCGCACGAGCGGCCGGATCGCCTCCAGCACGCGCGAGATCGACACCTCGCGCTCGCGGCGCGCGTAATCGTAGAAATAGAACTCCCAGGCGAGCCTGCCCGGGAGAAGCTTGACGCCGAACACGGTGCGAAACGGCCCGATGGCCTCGCGGATGGCGTCGACGATCTGATAGGCACGGTCGTCTACGCGCGCGAGCTCGAAGGAGTGCAGCAGCAGGTTGATCGAGCGGAATTTGTCCTCCGCCGCTCGCGCCGGCGCGTATTGCCAGAGGCAGTAGTTGAGCGCCGGGTCGCTCGCCGTCGCGTACTCGAAGCGCTCGGCCGCCTTCATTGCGGGCGGCGGAAGGCTCCGTGAAACTGCGGGAAGCTGCCGACGCCGTAGTAGATGTTGAAGAAATCGCGGCCGTCGCGGTGCACGCCGCCGGCAAGATGGCCGAGCACCTTGCCCTTGATCTGGTCGAACAGCGCCTGGAACTGACCCGGGCGCACGGCGAAGCGCTCGTGCATGCGATAGAGCTGCGGCTGCGCGTCCTTGACCAGGAGGCGCGCGTTGTACAGGTTCAGGTCGAACGAGCGCCGGCCGTTGCCCGGCTCCTGCACCTCGAGGTACTGGAGCTGCTCCGCCGGCGTGCGGGCGGCCGCCAGCTCGAGCACCGCCTTGGCGATCGCGCACGAGCCCTCGCCCGCGCCCCGGTAGACGTGCTGCTCGAGGCGCTCTGCGATTTGCGGCGCAGTCAGCGCGGGGTGCCACAGGTATTCGCTGACCACGTGCGCGCCGGAATCCGGTTCCCATTTGAAAGCGAGATGCAGCAGCGCCGGCTCGCCGCGTTCGCGCGCGCGCTGCGCTTCCTGCGCCGGCACGACGCGCTCGAGGTAGAGCTTGACGACGATGCGACCCGCGTCGCCTTCGAAGCCGAAGTGCACGCAGCTCGCCGTGTCGAAGCGCGCCGCGGCCGCCTCGCGCAGCGCCTGCGGCATGTCGAGCCGCTGGCAGATGTGCAGGACGCGCGCGCGCGCGTCGTCGCCGATGCCGCGCCGGTCGACGCTCAGCAGGAAGCGGTTGGCGAGCAGCGCCCCCTCCACCATCCTGAAGGAGCGCTCGTGCTGGAAGGGCACGCCGAGCTCGCTCACCAGCCGCAGGAGCAGCGCCGCTCGCTCGCCTGCGGCATCCGGTGCGGCACGCGGCGCAGCCTCTGCCTGGCGCATGGCGGCGGCGGCATGCTCCGGCGGTAGCGCTTGTGCCTCCGCGGCGCGCAGCGCCGCCGCGTGCGGCTTCAGCGCCTCGCCGAGTGACAGATGCAGCCGTCTCGCCGTCTCCAGCGGCAGGACGATGCGATCCGAGACCGCGACCGCCGCAGCGCCGGAGTCCGCAGCGCCCTCGGTGACGCGGCCGAATTCGATGACTACGTCGCCGGCCTCGATGGCGGCTTTGAACGCGTCGGAGCGGGTATCGCTGACCGGCATCACTCGCCGTCCATCGGCAGCGGCACCAGCACGTCGGCATGCCAGCCGTACTTGCGGATGTAGGCGGTATTCAGGCCGAGACAGCGTTTGGCGCCGCAATAGCTTCGATGCACGCACTGGTGAAAGCCGTTGCGCATGAACTCGGGCCAGAACGCCGGGTCGATGACGAGCTTCGGCTGGTCGTTGTTGAGCGCGTCGGCATCCTCGCCGAGCAGGCATTCCGGAAAGTTCTTCACTTCCACGGAGCGGCCGTACGCCCGCGCGCGCCGGATCGCCTCCCGCAGGTACGGCAGCACTTCGATGTGCGAAGCGGCGAGCTCCTTGTCGTCGGTCTCGCGCATCGGCCAGTAGTTCCAGAAGTCCATCTGCTCCAGCCGCCGCAGATGCCGCAGCAGCTCCACCACGTCAGGCAGCTGGCGGTAGCTGCGCTCGGTCACCACGGTGTTCGTCAGGCTCACGACGCCCGGGAACGCTTCCAGGTTCTGCAGGCCGCGCAGCGTGCGCTCGAACGCACCCGGCACACCGGTAATGGCGTCGTGGCTCGCGGCGTCCGCCGCGGTCACGCTCACGAAATACTCGTCGATGCCCGCGTCCACCAGCTCGCGGCAGTACGCCTCGTCGGCGAGCCGCACGCCGTGCGTCTGGATGCGCACATGCTCGAAGCCGCTCGCGCGCGCGGCGCGCGCGAGCTCGGGCAGGTCGCGGCGCAGCGTGACCTCCGAGCCGGTCATGATGAGGCCCTTCCAGCGTCCCTGCTGCGCGTTCTGGGCGAGAATGCTCTCGTACTGCTCCATGGATTCCGGCTTCAGCCAGTCCATGGTGCCCTCGATCATGCAGTGCTCGCACTTCAGGTTGCATTTGAAGTGCATCGTGAGCTCGACATAGTCCTCGGCGGCAAAGCGCCGCCTGACGGTGCGGGGCGCGGGCTTGAGGTCGAGCGCGGCCATCTTGCCTAGCCCTTCTTCGCGCTCAGCACGAAAAAGGCGCTATCGAGCTGCACCTCGCGCAGCACGAGCTCGCGCATCCCGAGGGCTTCCAGCCACGCCGCGTATTGCGCCGGCACCCGGTAGGAGCGGAAGAACAGCAGCGTCGGTATGAGCGAGAACGGCACCGCAGCCTCGCGCAGCTGCAGCGGGCTGCGCTCGAAGATGAGCAGCGTGCCGGCGGGGGCAAGCGCCTGCAGCGCCCCGGCGAGGAACCGCTCGGCATCCTCCGGCGGCCAGTCGTGCAGCATCGACTTGAAGCTGATGAGGTCGTAGCCCGACGGCAGCGGATCGCTGCGCAGGTCGCCCTTGATGAAGCCGATGCGCGACGCCTCGGGCTCGGCGAGCAGGTGTTCCATGCCGATATCGCAGACCAGCGGCAGGTCGAACACCGTGCCGGCGAGCCGCGGATGGCGGCGGCAAAGCTGCAGCAGGAACTCGCCGCTGTTTCCGCCAACGTCGAGCGCGCGGCGATGCCCGCCGAAGTCGTAGAGCTCGAGGCACGCGCCTGCTTCGTAGCGCGTCAGCGTCGAGGTGACGCGCATCCACGCGCGCACCTGCGCGTAGTTTTCGCGGCTCGGCTCGAGGCAGCGGCGATAGTCGAACAGCTGGAACATGCGCGCGCGAGCGGTGAAGCCGCGCGGCTCCTTGACCAGAGCCGTGAACAAGTCGGCGAAATCGTTGATGCTGAAACCGGCGAAATCGAGCTTGGTCTCGAGCAGGTCGCGGTAGCGCAGCGCCTCGAGGAAGCGCTTGCCGAGCCGTACATCGCCGCCGCGCTCCTCGACCACGCCGCTCGCGCCGAGGAGATCGAGCAGCAGCCGCAAACCCGGCGCATCCACGCCGAGCGCGCGGCCGAGCGCCTCGACCGAGCCGCTGCGGCTCTCGAGCAGGCGGTCGACGAGTCCCAGCTCGAAGGCGCTCTTCAGTGCGCGTGCGCCGACCATCGTGGCGATGAACTCGTCCACCACGAGGAAATCGGCCTTCGCTGGCACGCCGTGCGTGCGTTCGAGTGCAAGGCTCATGCGTTCAGCGCTGCTCGCCGCGCTGCGCTTCGTGTTCGCCGAGCAACGTGCCGAGGATCCGATGCAGGTGCTTGGCCGTGCGCGGGCTGAGGAGCACGCGATGCAGAAGCTCGGACCTCCATTCGGCGGAGGCGCGCTCGCCGGCGCGTTGGCTCAGGCCGAGGTTTATGACGACCGAATCGCGGGTGGCGGTAGCGGTAGCGAGGTTGCAGTACGCGCTGCCCATGCCCGTGACGTCCCAGCGCGGCGCGTCATTCGCCCCCGCCGCTTGGCTGTGTTCGCCGCTCCCTTCCATCTGACCCTCCCCCACCCCGCGCGGCCTGGGTGAACGAAGGACCAGAAAGACGCGGAGCACAACCATCGTAGCATCAACTGCGAGCATCGCTGCTGCCTGGCGAGGGCGAGTGCCCTCGCACCTCTCTAAGGCGTTGATACATCGGACCGGGCGGCAAAAGAGCCCGCGTACCTGCCAGCCTGCCCACGCTCGGAGCGATCAAGTTCCTCGCGAGCGGGAGTGGCCGGAAAAGACGCTGGGCTGATAACCTGCGGCCTGCGAAGGGGAATGAGCCAGTGATTCGCCGCCAAATCGCCACCTACCTCGCGGTCCTCGCCATCGCGATCCAGGGGTTCGGGCCTTTGCTGCAACAGGGCCGGGCGAGCTCGGTCGTGCTCGTTCCGCTCTGCACCGTCGACGGCGTCACGCATTACCTCGAGTTGCCGGCGGCTCCAGCCAAGCAGGGGGCGCCGGGCCAGCACGAGCACTGCTCGCTCTGCACGGTCGGCGCCGATCGCCTCGCTTTCCTGCCGGCGCTCGACGCGAAGCTGTTCGTTCCGTCCGCAGCCAGCGCACGGCCGCCGATGTCGTCGGCGAAAGTGCTGCAGTCCCAGGCGCTGCGGTTCAGTCGTCCTCGCGCGCCGCCCGCCTCAGCCTGAATTGCACTGCCGGGTTCTCCCGCGCGCGCTAGCGCGCGGGCGATTTCTCATATTTCAGGGACTGGGACATGAAACGATCGATCATCTTTGCATCCTCGCTTTCGGCGGGCGCGCTTTCGACGACGCCCGCACTTGCCTGCTCGAGCTGCGGCTGCACGCTCACGACCGACTGGGCGGCCCAAGGCTTCGGCTCCGTGAATCCGGGCCTAGCGATCGACCTGCGGCTCGACTACCTCAACCAGACCGAGCTGCGCAGCGGCACCCATGCGCTCGATCGTGGCAGCCTCGAAGTGCCGAACGACCGCGAGATCCAGCAGCGCACGCGAAACATCAACTACTCGGTTTTCCTCGATTACACGGCGAACGCGAATTGGGGTGTGAACCTCCAGGTGCCCTACTTCGACCGGTATCACACCACGATCGCGCCCGGCGACACGGACATCTCCACCTCGCACACCAAGAGCCTGGGCGATGTCCGGGTGGTCGGCCGGTACCAGGGCTTCTCGCCCGACCACAGCCTCGGCATGCAATTCGGCGTCAAGCTGCCGACCGGCAGCATCCACAACACGTTCATCTCCGGTCCGCAGACCGGCCAGCCGCTCGACCGCGGGCTGCAGCCCGGCACGGGCACGACGGACCTGCTCCTCGGCGCGTACAACTTCGGTGCGCTCAACCGCGATTGGGACTACTTCGTGCAGGGCCTCGTGCAACTACCGATGAACTACAAAGAGGACTTCAAGCCCGGCAACGGCCTGAACGTGAATTTCGGCGTGCAGTACGCCGGCTTCGAGCACTGGACGCCGAGGCTGCAGATCAATGCGCGGATCGAGGACCGGGACAAAGGCGCGCAGGCCGACATCGAGAATAGCGGTGCCACGCTGGTTTACCTAAGCCCGGGCGCATATGTGCACCTCACGCACAAGACGCATGCGTATGCGTTCGTGCAGCTGCCGATTTACCAGCGCGTGAACGGCTTCCAGATCGAACCGAAATACACGGCGTCGGTCGGCGTGCGCTTCCAGTTCTGAGCAGGCCGGGTCAGGAGCCCGGCTTCTCCGCGAGAAGCGGCGTGACGGTCTGCTCGAGCATCGGTTGGTCGATGCCGGCCTTGCCGTACCAGCCGTCCTTCCTGAGGATGCCGCGGCGATCGATGACGAACGTGAGCGGCAGGCGCCAGATGCGTCCGTATCCGCGGAAGCTGGCTTCGCGGCCGAGACCGGCGTCGAATGAGAAGGCGCGCATCACCTCGCGCACCTTTTGGTCGTCGCCCGGCTGGTCCATGCTGAGGGCCACGACCTCGAGGCCTTCGGCTTTATGCTGCTTATAGTAAGCGTCGAGCGCAGGCATCTCGGCACGACAAGGCTCGCACCAGGTGGCCCAGAAATTCACCACGACGACCTTTCCCTTCTCGGCCGCGAGCGAGAATGCCTTGCCGCCGAGCAATTTCGCGTCGAGGCTCGGCGCGGCCTCGCCTTCCTTGATGGCGAACGCGGACGCGGAAAACTGGAAACAAAGCGAGGCGAGGAGCAGTCTGACGAAGTACACCTGGGCCGGCCCAAGGAGAACGACAATGCCTAGATTACTTTATTTCTCTTCAATCGCGTTCCTGGCGCTCATTGCGATCCCTCCGACGATCGCTGCCGGTCCGCCGACGGCAGTCTCGAACCTTCCGGTCGTCCCCGGAGAGCGGCCTAAGGCAAAGCGTCCGAAGAAGGACGCGGACTCGAAAAAGGCCGCCCAAGCCGACCGCGCTCGCACCCCCGAAAAGAAATAGCTCGCTACTAGCGCTTGGGAACCGGCTCGTTGAGGAGCAGCCAATAGATGCCCAGCTGGCTGACCGCGCCGGCGAACTGGCTGAAGTCCACCGGCTTCCTGACGTAGCTGTTGGCGCCCGACTGGTAGCTCTTCAGCATGTCCTCCTCCTCGCTCGAGGAGGTGAGGATCACCGTCGGCACGAGCCGGGTGCGCGGATCGGCACGCAGCCGTTTCAGGACGTCCAGCCCGGAGAGCTTCGGCAGCTTGAGGTCGAGCAGGACCACCGCCGGCATGCGTGACAGGTCGCGGCCCGCGTGCGCGCCTTCGCCGAAAAGGAAGTCGACCGCCTCGGCGCCGTCGCGCGCGACCACGATCTCGTTGGCGATCTTCGCCTGGCGCAGCGCGCGCGTGGTCAGCTCCTCGTCGTCGGGGTTGTCCTCGACCAGCAGGATCATCTTTTCAGACATCGACTTTCCCCTTTTGCAGCAGGTCGGCGAGCGCATCGGGCGCTGCCGGCTTGGCGAACAGATAACCCTGGCCTTCGTCGCACTCGTGCTCGCGCAGGAACTTCAGCTGCTCCGCGGTCTCCACGCCTTCGGCGAGCACGCGCAGGCCGAGGCCGTGGCCCATGGAGACGATCGCCTGCGCGAGCGCCGCGTCGCGCCCGCCCTTGGCAAGGCGCGTGACGAACGCCCGGTCGATCTTCAGGCAGTCGACCGGCAGGCCGGAGAGGTAGGAGAGGCTCGAGTAGCCGGTGCCGAAGTCGTCCACCGCGAGCTGCACGCCCAGGCGCTTGAGCTCCTGCAGGATGCCGCGCGCCTTGTCACGGGCGTCGATCAGGGCGCTCTCCGTAAGCTCGAGCTCGAGCGCCGCGGGCGGCAGGTCGTGCACGCT
>DASQIG010000405.1:0-3546 GCA_035631735.1 Burkholderiales bacterium
CGATCCGATCGCCGAAGCGGACGTCTACATGGCGTACGGCCGCGATGCGCAGGCCGAGGAAATTCTGAAGGAAGCGCTGCAGAAAGATGCCAATCGCACCACGGTGCACGGCAAGCTGCTGGAGATTTACGCGCACCGCAAGGACACGCGGGCGTTCGAGCAGACCGCGCAAAAGCTCAAGAACCTGACCCGCGGCACCGGGCCGGAATGGGAGAAGGCCGTTGCGCTCGGCCGCTCCATCGAGCCGCGCAACAGCCTGTACGGCGGCGGGGCTGGCGCTCCGGAGCCGTCACCGTCTCCCGCAGCGCCGTCCGCTCCGCCGGCAGCGGCACCGACGCTCGACTTCGATCTCGGCGGCGCGAGCCAGGTCGCGGCTCCAGCGCCCGACATCTCGTTCGATGAGCCGGCGAAGCATCCGAGCGCCACGGGAGTCGACTTCGATCTTGGCGCCACGCAGCAGACGCAGCAGACGCAGAAGCTGCCGGCCGCCGCGGACGAAACCGTCGCCTCGAGCGAGCAGAGCGGCGCGGGCGGGCTCGACTTCAACCTGGATCTCGGCGCGGAGGAAAAGAAGCCGGCGCCGGCTGCAAGACCGGGTGCGCCGGAGCCGAGCGGCGGGCTCGACTTCGATCTCAATCTCGATCTCGACAGGAGGGGCGAGGCGGGGAAGCCCGCCGAGCCCTCGAAGGTCGACCTCGCCGCGATTAGCCTGGATCTCGGCAATCCGTTGGAGGACGCGACCGTGCTCGCGAAGGCGGGCGCCGATCCCAAGTGGCAGGAGGTCGCCACCAAGCTCGACCTCGCCAAGGCCTACGAAGAGATGGGCGACAAGGACGGCGCGCGCGAGCTGCTCAAGGAAGTGATGAAGGACGGCGACGCCGCGCAGCGCGGCACTGCGGAGCAGCTGCTCGCGAAGCTCGGCTAGCCCGCTCGCAATTTCCCGCATCGCCATCGGACTCGAGTACGACGGCAGCCGCTTTCTCGGCTGGCAAACCCAGCCTGGCGGCGGCACGGTGCAGGACGTCCTGCAGGCGGCGCTCGCCGCGATCGCCGGCGAGCCGATTGCGCTGACCGGCGCCGGGCGCACCGACCGCGGGGTGCATGCGCGCGGCCAGGTAGCGCACTTCGATACGAGCGCTGCGCGCCCGGATACTGCCTGGGTGCGCGGCGTCAACGCCTTCCTGCCCGAATCGGTCGCGGTGCTCTGGGCGCGGCCGGTCGCAGCTGATTTCCACGCGCGCTTCAGCGCCGTCGCGCGCACCTATCGCTACCGGCTCATCAACCGGGCGGTGCGCCCGGCGCTTGCCGCGCGCCATGCCGGCTGGTACCACGCGCCGCTCGACGTGGCCGCGATGCGCGAGGCGGCGCGTGCGCTCGTCGGCGAGCACGACTTTTCGGCCTTCCGCGCGGCAGAATGCGAGGCAGCGACGCCGGTGCGAACGGTGCACTCGCTCGACATCACCCGCGAGGGCGAGCGCATCGAGTTCGTGATGCGCGCCAACGCCTTCCTTCATCACATGGTACGCAACATCGTGGGCACGCTCATCTACGTCGGCAACGGCCGGCACGCGCCCGGCTGGGTCGCCGAGGTGCTTGCCTCGCGCGAGCGCAACAGAGCGGCGCCGACGTTTGCGCCCGAAGGCCTGTATTTGCAGCGCATCGAGTACGATGCCAAATGGGGACTGCCGCAGTGAGAACGCGGGTCAAGATCTGCGGCATCACTCGCACCGCGGATGCGCGCGCGGCGGCTGAGGCGGGCGCCGATGCCATCGGGCTGGTGTTCTATCCGCCGAGCCCGCGCTACCTGTCGGTGGAGCGCGCGGTCGAGATCCGCGACGCGCTGCCGCCGTTCCTGCAGACGGTTGCGCTGCTCGTCAACGCCGACGCTGCGCAGGTCGCGCAGGTCATCGGCCGTGTGCACCCGGCGATGCTGCAATTCCATGGCGACGAGACGCCCGAGTTCTGCGCGCAGTTCGGCCTGCCCTTCGTCAAAGCCTGCCGGGTACGCCCCGGAGTGGACGCGCTCGCGTATTTGCAGCCTTATTCGCGCGCCGCCGCCTGGCTGGTCGACAGCTTCGTGCCGGAATACGGCGGCGTCGGTGAAAGCTTCGACTGGTCGCTCGTGCCGAAAGAACGCGCGCGGCCGCTCATCCTGTCGGGCGGCCTCGACCGCGGCAACGTGGCCCGGGCGATCCGCGCGGTGCGTCCGTGGGGCGTGGATGTCTCGAGCGGCGTCGAGTCGGCGAAAGGCCTCAAGGACGCCGCTAAAATGGCCGCTTTCATCGCCGAGGTCCGCAATGCGGATGTATGACCTGCCCGACGAGCGCGGCCATTTCGGCCCCTACGGCGGCGTGTTCGTCGCCGAGACGCTGTCGCACGCGCTCGACGAGCTGCGCGCCGCGTACGCCGCCGCGCGCAATGATCCGCAGTTCGAGGCCGAGTTCCGCTACGAGCTCGAGCACTACGTCGGCCGCCCGAGCCCGATCTACCACGCCAAGCGCCTTTCCGAGCTCTGCGGCGGCGCGCAGCTCTACCTCAAGCGCGAAGACCTGAATCACACCGGCGCGCACAAGATCAACAACACCATCGGCCAGGCGCTGCTCGCGCGGCGCATGCGCAAGCCGCGCGTGATCGCCGAGACCGGCGCCGGCATGCACGGCGTCGCCGCTGCGACGGTTGCCGCGCGCTACGGCATGGAGTGCGTCGTGTACATGGGCTCGGAGGACGTGAAGCGCCAGGCGCAGAACGTCTACCGCATGAAGCTGCTCGGCGCCTCGGTCGTTCCGGTCGAGTCAGGCTCCCGTACGCTGAAGGACGCGCTCAACGAGGCGATGCGCGACTGGGTAACCAACGTCGAGCGCACCTTCTACATCATCGGCACGGTCGCCGGTCCGCATCCGTATCCGATGATGGTGCGCGACTTCCAGTCGGTGATCGGCGAAGAGTCCATCGCGCAGATGCAGCAGATGGCCGGGCGCCAGCCCGACGCGGTCATCGCTTGCGTCGGCGGCGGCTCGAATGCGATGGGCATCTTTTACCCGTACCTGAAAACCGCCACGCGCCTGATCGGCGTCGAAGCCGCGGGCGAAGGCCTCGCGAGCGGAAGACACGCCGCCTCGCTCTGCGCGGGCAAGCCCGGCGTGCTGCATGGCAATCGCACCTATCTGCTGCAGGACGCGAACGGGCAAATCACCGAGACGCATTCGATTTCCGCCGGGTTGGACTATCCCGGCGTCGGCCCCGAGCACGCCTGGCTCAAGGACAATGGCCGCGCCGAGTATGTCGCGGTCACCGATGAGGAAGCGCTGCGCGCGTTCCACGAGCTCTGCCGCCGCGAAGGCATCATCCCGGCGCTCGAGTCCGCGCATGCGCTGGCGCACGCCATGAAGCTCGCGCCGGGCATGCCGCAGGACGCGATCCTGCTCGTCAATCTCTCGGGGCGCGGCGACAAGGACATGCACACGGTGGCCAGCCGCACGGGCCTCAAGTTTTGATGTCGCGTATCGCCGGGCGCTTCGAGCAACTGCGCCGCGCGCGGCGCAAGGC
>DASQIG010000406.1:0-24115 GCA_035631735.1 Burkholderiales bacterium
CGAAGCTCCTGACCGACACCGAGGATGAAGTGCACATCGAACTGTCCGCCACGCAAGCAGCATTCAGCTTTGGGGCGATCGACCTCGTGTCGAAGCTCGTCGATGGGAAGTTCCCGGACTACACGCGCGTGATACCCGCGCAGCACAAGAATCGCCTGCATACCGGGCGCGAGCCGCTGCGCCAGGCCCTGCAGCGGGCGGCGATCCTGTCAAACGAGAAATTCCGCGGCGTGCGCTGGGTGCTGGGCGAAGGCAGCCTGAAGATCATCTCCTCGAATGCCGAGCAGGAGGAAGCGCAGGAAGAGCTCGAGGTGCGCTACAGCGGCGATGCGCTCGACATCGGTTTCAATGTCAACTATCTGCTCGATGTGCTGAACAACGTGCCCGGCGCCGAGCTGGAATGCGCGTTCGGCGACGCCTCGTCGAGCGCGCTCATCAGCTATGCGAGCGAAAAGGGCTTCAAGTACGTCGTCATGCCGATGCGGATCTAGTTTGGCGGCCAATCCCGACGACTACGGCTCGGACGCAATCAAGGTCCTAAAAGGCCTCGAGGCGGTCCGCAAGCGTCCCGGCATGTACATCGGGGACACCTCCGATGGCACGGGCCTGCACCACATGGTGTTCGAGGTGGTCGACAACGCGGTCGACGAAGCGCTCGCCGGCTTCTGCGACGAGATCACCGTCACCATTCACACCGATAACTCGGTGTCGGTGATAGACAACGGTCGCGGCATTCCCACCGGCATCAAGGCGGACGATGAGCTGCAGCGCTCGGCCGCCGAGATCGTGATGACCGAACTGCACGCCGGCGGCAAGTTCGATTCGAACAGCTACAAGGTCGCCGGCGGGCTGCACGGCGTCGGCGTGTCGGTGGTGAATGCGCTCTCCGAGTGGCTGCGACTCACCATCTGGCGCGACGGCCAGGTGCACCAGATGGAGTTCCGCGGCGGCGTGGCGGTGGCGCCGCTGAAAGTCACAGGCGTCACGGAGCGGCGCGGCACCGAAGTGCATTTTCTCGCCTCCAAGGAAATCTTCGGCATCGTCGACTATCACTACGACATTCTCGCCCGGCGTCTGCGCGAACTGTCCTTCCTCAACAACGGCGTGCGCATCGTGCTGATCGACCAGCGCACCGGAAAAGAGGAGAACTTCGCTTTCTCCGGCGGCGTGCAGGGCTTCGTCGAGTACATGAACCGGGCGAAGAACGTGCTGCATCCGACGGTGTTCGTCGGCCGCGGCCTGAAAGACGGCATCACCGTCGAGGTGGCGATGCAGTGGAACGATTCCTACCAGGAATCGGTGCTGTGCTTCACCAACCACATCCCGCAGAAGGACGGCGGCACGCACCTGACGGGCTTGCGCGCGGCGATGACGCGCGTGCTCAACAAATACATCGAGGAGGCCGAGCTCGCCAAGCGGGCGAAGGTCGAGACGACCGGCGACGACATGCGCGAGGGCCTGGCGTGCGTCCTCTCGGTGAAAGTCCCCGAGCCCAAGTTCTCGTCGCAGACCAAGGAAAAGCTCGTCTCCTCGGAGGTGCGCCCGGTGGTCGAGGAGATCGTCGCCGAGCGGCTGCGCGAGTTCCTGGCCGAGCGCCCCGCCGATGCGCGCCTCATCACCTCGAAGATCGTGGACGCGGCGCGCGCGCGCGAGGCCGCGCGCAAGGCGCGCGAGATGACGCGGCGCAAGGGCGTGCTCGATTCGATGGGGCTGCCCGGCAAGCTCGCGGATTGCCAGGAGCGCGACCCCGCCAAGTGCGAGCTCTATCTCGTCGAGGGCGATTCGGCGGGCGGCTCCGCCAAGCAAGGTCGCGACCGGCGCTTCCAGGCGATCCTGCCGCTCAAGGGCAAGATCCTCAACGTCGAGCGCGCGCGCTTCGACAAGCTGCTCTCCTCGGCGGAGATCGCCACGCTCATCACCGCGCTCGGCTGCGGTTTCGGCAAGGACGAGTACAACCCCGAGAAGCTGCGCTACCACCGCATCATCATCATGACCGATGCGGATGTCGACGGGTCGCATATCCGTACGCTGTTGCTCACCTTCTTCTACCGGCAGATGCCGGAGCTCGTCGAGCGCGGGCATATCTACATCGCCCAGCCGCCGCTCTACCGGGCGAAGCTCGGCAAGGAAGAGCGCTATCTCAAGGATGAGCACGAGCTGAACGAGTTCATGCTCAAGCAGGCGCTGGTCGACGCCGCGCTCTATGCGCGCGCGGGCGGGGAGCCGATTGCGGGCGAGGCGCTTGCGCAGCTGGCGAAGTCGTATCTGCTCTCCGAGGCGGTAATCGATCGCGTGTCGCGGCTCATCGACCGGGACGCGCTGCAGGCGATCCTGCGCGGCGTGCAGATCGAGCTCAGCCGGCGCGATGCTGCGGAAGCCTCCGCCGAGGCCCTGGAGGCGTCAATCGGCGGCGAGGGCATCGCGGTCGCGCCGCATTTCGACCAGAAGACCGATCGCTACCAGGTGCGCATCGAGCGCACGCGCCACGGCAACGTGCGCATGAGCACCATCGACACCGAGTTCGTCCATTCCGGCGACTACGCGCAGATCCGCCAGAGCGCCCAGATGCTCGCCGGCCTGATCGGCGAAGGAGCCTATGTGCAGCGCGGTGAAAAGCGCCAGCCGGTGCGCGACTTCTCCGAAGCGATGCGCTGGCTCCTCGGCGAAGTCGAGAAATCGATGACGCTGCAGCGCTACAAGGGCCTGGGCGAGATGAACCCGGAGCAGCTCTGGGAGACGACGATGAACGTCGAAGCGAGGCGGCTGCTCAAAGTGCAGATCGAGGACGGCATTGCGGCCGACGAGATCTTCACCAAACTGATGGGCGACGAAGTCGAGCCGCGCCGGGCATTCATCGAATTGAACGCGCTTGGCGTGCGTAACCTGGACGTTTAGGCCGCTGCGCGGCGACGCTTTTTCGGCTCTTCGGGCTTGTCCTTCGCGGCGCGCGCCTGGAACTCGAAGCCGATCTTGCCGTCCGGCGTCTTCACGAGAAACGCCTTGAAGCGCCGTCCCTTCTTCGAGACGAAGCCGGTGAGGAGGTCCGTGCGGCCGGTGGCGAGGAGCTTCTTCATCTGCTCGCGCTCGACCGGCTGCTGAAGGATCACGCGCCCCGAGCGGAAATCGCAGGTGCGCTTCGCGCCGAGCGCCTTTTCGCAGGTGTAGGTGATGCCATGCTCGAAGACGCGCGCGCCGCATTTCGGGCAGCGGCCAAGCGGCTCCTGGCCGCTGAAATCGGGCGCCTCTTCGGTGTCGCCACCGCGGTGCTGCCCAAAGTCGAACTCGGGACGCAGGTCTTCCGTTAGGCGCACCAGCGCGCTGAACGGGCGCCCCTGCTTGCTGCGAAACCCGGTGAGCGGGCCGACGACGCGCTTGGTGATCAGCTCGGCCACCTCCTCGGGCGACCACTCGCGCCCGGAGGTGACCTTCCAGATGGCGAAGTCGCACTTCTGGCACTGGAACTTGCGGTAATTCTCCTGCACCACGCCGCCGCATTTGGGGCACGGCGCCGGGACGGTGGCGTAAACCACGTCCGGGATCTCGCCATGCTTGATCACGGCGACCATCTTGCGCACGAGTTCGTCGATCTGCTTCATGAACTCTTCGCGCGTGAGCTTGCCCGCCTCGATCAGCTTGAGCTTGTGTTCCCACTCCCCGGTGAGCTCCGGTGAGGCGAGTTCGACCAGATGCAGCATGTGCAGCGCGAAGAGCAGCGAGAACGCCTTCGGCGTGGGAACGAGCTCGCGGCCTTCGCGGTTGACATACTCCTCGCGGATCAGTCCTTCGATGATCGCGGCGCGCGTCGCCGGCGTGCCGAGTCCTTTTGCCGCCATGGCCTCGCGCAGTTCGTCGTCCTCGACCAGCTTGCCCGCGCCTTCCATCGCTGAAAGCAGCGTGGCCTCCGTGTAGCGCGGCGGCGGCTTGGTCTGGTTCGCCTGCGCCGCCACCTCCAACACGCTCACCTTCTCGTTCGGCTCGATGGACGGCAGGTTTACGCTCTCCTCCTCAACGACTCGGCCGTAGACGGCGAGCCAGCCCGGGTTCTGCAGCACGCGACCCTCGGTCTTGAAGTGGTGCTCGTGCACGCGCGTGATGCGCGTGGTCTGCAGGTACTCCGCGGCCGGATAGAACACTGCGAGGAAGCGGCGCACCACCATGTCGTAGAGCTTCTGCTCCGCTTCGTTCAGGTGCTTCGGCGTCTGCAGCGTCGGGATGATGGCGAAGTGGTCCGAGATCTTCGAGTTGTCGAAGATGCGCTTGTTCGGCTTCACCCAGTTCTGCTTCAGAACCTGGCGCGCGAACGTGCCGTACGGGTTCGTCTCGCCGAGCACCTTCATCGTGTCCTTGACCGTCGGCAGGTAGTCCTCCGGCAGGGCGCGGGAGTCGGTTCGCGGGTAGGTGAGCACCTTGTGCTTCTCGTACAGCGCCTGGGCGAGGGACAGCGTCATACGAGCCGGGAACCCGAAGCGGGCGTTCGCCTCGCGTTGCAGGCTGGTGAGGTCGAAAAGAAGCGGCGAGAGCTGCGTCGAAGCCTTGCTCTCTTCCGTCGCGACGCCCTTCCTTCCCTCGCAGGCGGCGACGATCGCGGCGGCGCGCTTTTCGTCCCACATGCGCTCGGCCTTGCGCTCCGCGTCATCATCCTTCTTGAACTCGGGATCGAACCAGCGCCCCGGATACTCGCCCGCCCTGGCGCCGAAGCGCGCATGGACCTCCCAGTAGTCCTTCGACGTGAACGCTTTGATCTTCTCTTCGCGCTCGACCAGGATGGCGAGGGTCGGCGTCTGCACGCGCCCGACCGTCGTCAGATAGAAGCCGCCCTCCTTCGAGTTGAAGGCCGTCATCGCGCGCGTGCCATTGATGCCGACGAGCCAATCGGCCTCCGAGCGGCTCTTCGCGGCGTCGGCGAGCGGCAGCATGTCCTTGTCGGCACGCAGTTTCGCGAATCCCTCGCGGATCGCCTGCGGCGTCATCGATTGCAGCCAGAGGCGCTCGATCGGCTTTTTGATGCGTGCGTGCTGCACGATGTAGCGGAAGATGAGCTCGCCCTCGCGTCCGGCATCGCACGCGTTCACGAGCGAGGTCACGTCCTTGCGTTTCATGAGACGGAGCAGCAGATTCAAGCGCTGCTCGCTTTTCTCAAGCGGCGTGAGTTCGAAGCGCGGCGGGATGACCGGAAGATGCTTGAACGACCACTTGCCGCGCTTGACCTCGTACTCGTCCGGCACCGCGAGCTCAAGCAGATGCCCGACGGCCGACGACAGCACGTAGCGGTCGCTCTCGTAGTAATCGCCCTTGCGGGCGAAGCCGCCTAGCGCGCGCGCAATGTCGCCCGCCACTGACGGCTTCTCTGCGATGATGAGTTTCTTGGTCATGCCGGCGAAAGGCCGCAGATCATAAGTGCAAAGCCGCGGCCGCTTCAACCGGCGCGAGCGCCATGCGGTTGCTACGCGCGCGTGCGCGCGCGAGAAGAAATCAGTTGGGTAGTCGCGTGTGGGCTGCGCTAAACAGATCTTCGGCGAGCAGCCGGCTGGTGGAAGTCTGCTGGTTCCACAGCACCATGAGCACGATGAGCTTGAGCTGATCGAGCGACAGCGTGGCGCCGGAAGCGGCGAGCGAGCGCTCGAGCACGAGCTCACGCGTCTCCGGTGTCAGAATGCCCGATTGCTCCAAGGTAATCAGGAAGCCGCGGCATTCGGCGTCGAGCTTGGCAAGCTCGCGCGGCGCGAAGGCCCGGAAGCTCGTACGGGCATTGGGCAGCGCGCGGCTCGCGCCACGCGGCGCGCTTAACACCCCCGCCAGCCAATGCAGCGCCTCGCTGATGTCCGAGTCCTCGAAGCCCGCTGCCGAGAGCTTGCGCACCACGCGCTCGCGATCATCCGCGAGCTCGGCCTGCTGACAGTTCTCGAACAGGTAAGCCAAGATGTCGTACATGGGCACTCCTTTCTTTTAACGCGGGGCCACGACAAGCGTTTACCCGCGGTGCGCCTTCTCCAGGCCCTGGTAAAGCCCTCCCGGCAGTGCGGTTACGCGGCCATCAAGCTCCAGGCGAAGCAACTGCGAAGTGACCTCCTCCGGCGATAAGCCCGCGCGCTCGCAAAGGGAGTCCACATCGACCGGATCGTGACCCATGACGGCAAGCAGGCCAGTATCGGCGGCCGGCGCGCCCGCAAGCGTGCTTGCATGAGCCGTCGGCTGGAAGCCTGCCAGCTCCGCGAGCACGTCGTCGGCCGATTCGACGAGCTTTGCCCCCGTCTTGATGAGCGCGTGACAACCCTTGGCGAGCGGCGAATGGATCGATCCCGGAATGGCGAACACGTCGCGCCCCTGATCCGCGGCGCAGCGAGCCGTAATGAGAGATCCTGAAGCGATCGCCGCCTCGACGATCAGGCAACCGCGCGCAAGACCGCTGATCAGGCGGTTGCGGCGCGGAAAATTATGCGCGATGGCCGCTGTGCCGAGCGCAAATTCCGAGACCAGCAGGCCGCGGCGCGCAATCTCGGCTGCCAATTCCGCGTTGCGGTTCGGATACACCACATCGACGCCGGTGCCGAGCACCGCAATGGTGGAGCTGGCGCCGGCCAGCCCCCCGCGGTGCGCAGCCGCATCGATGCCTAGCGCGAGCCCTGAGACGATCGTAAGACCCGCGTCGCTCAGCGTTCTCGCGAAGTGCTCGGCGTTGCTTTCGCCCTGGGCGGAAGCATTGCGGCTGCCGACGATGGCGAGCGCCGGGCGCTGCAGCAGCTCGAGGCGCCCGTGCGCATATAGCACAGCCGGTGGATCCGCGATCTCGAGGAGTGCACGCGGATACGTTTCATCGGCGAGCGTGATTACGTAATGCGCATCCGCGCCGGCCCAGTCGAGCGCCCGAGCCACGGCATCGCGCACGCGCGATGACGCGAGGGCCTCGAGGCTCTCCGGCGCGAGAAAAGCGGCAAGCTCCGAGCGGCTGCGCGCCAGCACTTCGCGCGGCAGGCCGAATTTACGCAGCAGGTTGCGTAGCGCGACAGGGCCGAGACCCGGAGTAAGCGAGAGCTGCAACCAGCCCGCAAGCTCCGGATCGGGTCTCATACCGCGGCGCGGCTCGGTCGCTAAGGCGTTTGCACCACGTCGAGCGGACTGACCGGCCGCGTGATGTTCATGACCAGAGCATAGGACACCCGGTTGAAGACGCGGAACACGAAGGCCAAGCCTGCACGTTCGTCGGGCAGCTTGATCGTGCCCCTGGCCCTCGACACGTCGCGCACTGCGCCGCCAAGGGTGTAAAGCGCGAGCACGTGACCGACTTCCAAGCCGTCGCGCGCACCCCTATTGATGCTGATGATCGACCGCGGGCCGGCTTCGCCGACCTTGCCCAGGCTGCCGTAGATGCTGATCACGCGGCCGTGGATCTTGCTGTCGGGAGCGCGCGGCGCGTAGTTGATCGGCTGCGGCCGGCCGGCCGCGACCAGCTTGTCGCCGGCACCGACTTCCTGCGCGACGCTCGTGAGGACCACCGTTGCCGGCTCACCGCCGCGTTCAAGTCGCGCCGTGCCGAGGTAGACCGCTTCATAAGCGAGCGTCTGGTTGCTGTCCGGATCGACCAGCGGCACGCCGCGGCGATACACATACCAGCTCTCTTCCTTCGAGCTGCCGATGCCGCGCACATAGGCGCTGTTACCAGCCGCGAGGATCACGCGGTCGGCTTGCGTGCCGACGATGGTCGGCGCCTTGTCGAGGCCGTCGGGCTCGATGATCAGGGGCCTCGACAGGAACGGCTCGATGACCGATGACGGGATGCTCGGAATCTCGTCCTTGGCGAGCGACTCGACGCGCACGCGCGGCCCGAGCTTCACCGTGCCGGACGGCACGCGCGCCTGCGTGGGTTCGCCCGTCGGCGCACCGGTGGGAGCGCCGGTGGGAGCGCCGGTGGGCGCGCCAGTGGGAGCACCAGTGGGCTCGCCGCCGATGCTTAGCCGACCGCGGGCGCGGTCAAGCACGATCACGTACCCCGGGTAGATCAGGTGGGGGTTGCGGATCTCGTCCTTGTTAAGTCCCCAGAGTTCAGGCCAACGCCAAGGCGAATCGGTATAGCGTTGGGCGATGGACCACAGGGTGTCGCCAGGAACCACGACATAACGGTCCGGAGCGTCGGGGCGCAGCGTGAGCGGCGCGCTCGGCGCCTGTGCCCAAGCGGCTGCCCAGATCGCGAAGAAAGCGAGTGCTGTGATAGACTTACGCAATTGCTGGACCATGGTGACCCCGCCTCGTTGTTTTTTGCGGCTCGTGGATCGGTCTTTTTCCAATAGCTTATATGGCGCCTGAGATTTTCCATATAATCTATTCAATTTGCAAATAAATTCGGCTTCAGATGGCGATCTTGAACATCCTCCGTTACCCAGACGTGCGGCTGCACAAGCTGGCTGCCCCGGTTACCGTATTCGATGATGGTCTGAAAAAGCTGGTGGCCGATATGGCCGAGACGATGTATGCCGCGCCCGGCATCGGGCTTGCGGCCACGCAGGTCGACGTACACAAGCAAGTGATCGTGGTCGATGTCTCGGAACGACGCGACTCGCTCGTCGTTCTGGTCAATCCGCAAATCGTCGAAGCGACCGGCGAGTCGGACATCGAGGAGGGCTGCCTTTCGCTGCCGGGCATCTACGAGCTCGTGCCGCGGGCCGAGCGCGTCAAAGTGCGCGCCTATGACCGCAACGGTAACGCCTTCACACTCGAGGCGCAGGGCCTGCTCGCCGTGTGCATCCAGCACGAGATGGACCATCTCAAGGGCAAGGTCTTCGTCGAACATCTGTCGCAGCTCAAGCAGCAGCGCATCCGCGCCAAGCTCGCCAAGCAGCTGCGCAAGTCCGCCTGACGCGTTCCTGCGCCTAATCTTCGCGGGAACCCCCGCCTTCGCGGAGCGCTCCCTCGTCCGGCTCCTGGAAGCCGGGCACACCATCGCCCTTGTGCTGACGCAGCCCGACCGGCCCGCCGGTCGTGGCTTGCGCCCGGCCGGGAGCGCCGTGAAGAGCTTGGCGCTGCAGCGCGGCCTGCAGGTGCTGCAACCGCAAAGCCTGCGCGCGGACGCGCTTGTCGAGGAGCTGCGTGCCGCCCGTGCCGACGCCATGATCGTCGTCGCCTACGGCTTGCTCTTGCCGCCGCCGGTATTGCGAATTACCCGCCATGGCGCCATCAACGTCCATGCATCGCTGCTGCCGCGCTGGCGCGGCGCCGCGCCGATTCAGCGCGCTCTGCTCGCCGGCGACGTCGAGACCGGTGTATCGATCATGCAGATGGATGAAGGGCTCGATAGCGGCCCGGTGTTCGCGCAGCGGCGGCTCGCCATAGGGGCGGATGACGACTTCGGTACGCTGCACGATCGCATGGCCGAACTTGGCGCGAGTGCACTGATAGAAGTGCTCGCGGACCTGGCGGCCGGCCGGGCACGCCTCACGCCGCAGCTGCAAGACGGCGCGACCTATGCCCGCAAGATCGAAAAATCGGAAACGCGATTGAACTGGCAGCTCCCGGCCGTGGAGCTCGAGCGCGCGGTGCGCGCGTTTCGCCCCGCGCCCGGGGCGGTTGCACATCTCGCCGGAGAGTCGATCAAGGTTTGGCGCTCGCGCCTTGTCGCGGGCGAAGGCGCGCCGGGAAGCGTGCTGCGCTCGAACGACGCGCTGCATGTCGCTTGCGGTTCCGGCGCCTTGTCGCTCGAGGAGCTGCAGCCGGCGGGCGCACGGCGCATGGCGGCCGCTGAATTCCTGCGCGGTCGGCGTCTTGCGCCCGGCGCCAGATTCGAATGACGCATGGTGCGGCGCTCGCTATCGAGCTCGCGCAGGCGGCTCGCGTGGTGGCGCACGTTGCTCGCGGCAAGAGCCTCGCCGACGAGTTCGAGCGCCTACGTACGGAAATAACGCGCGACTCTCGCGGCGCGCTGATCGATCTCACGTACGCGACGCTACGCCGCTACGGACGCGTGCAGGTCATCGTAGAAGCGCTCTCGCGCCGCGGCCCGCCGGATGCGCTCGTGCAGGCTTTGCTTTGGTGTGCGCTGTACGCCCTCGAGTCCGGCCGCTATGGCGAACACACCGTGGTAGACCAGGCGGTAAAGGCCTGCGTGCTGCTTGAACGCTGGACAGCGAAGGGCTACGTCAATGCACTGCTGCGCGGATTCTTGCGCGAGCGCGCCGCAATCGCGGAACGCCTCGAAGGCGACCTGGTGGCGAAGCATCAGCATCCGGCCTGGTGGATCGAACTTGCGCGCGCCGCGTACCCAGAGCCATGGGCTGCGGTGCTCGACGCTGGCAACGGTCATCCGCCGATGTGCTTGCGGGTCAATCGCCGGCGGACCGACGTGGTTGCGTACCAAGCCGAACTCGCCGGGGAGGGCATCAGCACGCGCCGGTGTGGCGCCGAGGCGCTTCTGCTCGAGCGGCCTCTGCCGGTAGAGCGGCTGCCCGGATTCGCGGCCGGCCGCGTTTCGGTCCAGGATCTTGGCGCGCAGCGCGCTGCTCATCTCCTTGACCTGGAGGCCGGCCAGCGCGTGCTTGATGCCTGCGCGGCGCCGGGCGGCAAGAGCGCGCATATGCTGGAGATCGCCGACGTGGCGCTCACCGCTCTCGATATCGACCAGCGCCGAGCGGCGCGCCTCGCGCCCAATCTCGAGCGCTTGGGACTGCGCGCCGAGGTACGTATCGGCGATGCGTGCTCGCCGCAGCAGTGGTGGGACGGACGCGCCTACGATCGGATCCTCGCCGATGTTCCCTGCTCGGCCTCCGGCGTGGTGCGCCGCCATCCCGACGTGAAATGGCTGCGCCGCGCGAGCGACATCGCGCAGTTCGCGGAGCGCCAGCGCGCTATTCTCGCTGCGCTTTGGCGCCTGCTCGCCCCGGGTGGTAAATTGCTGTATGCCACCTGCTCGGTGTTCCCGCAGGAAAACGAAGAGCCCGTCGCCGCGTTCGTTGCGGGCGAGCCCCTGGCGCGGCGCCTGGCGCTGCCCGACGACTCGAGCGCCCAATGGCTGCCCGACGCCCAGCATGACGGATTTTTCTACGCGTTGATCGAAAAGCAAGTCTGACATGAGCGCGATGCGCGGCATCGCACTGTGTGCCGGATTGGTCGCCCTACTGCTACTGCAGCCCGCCCGGGCCAACGAAATCGATGTGCGCGATGCACAGTTGCGCGTCGCGGAGGAAGGCCTGATGCTCGATGCCGACTTCGACTTCGAGCTCACGCCGCGGCTTGCGGAGGTGGTTGCGGGCGGCGTGCCCCTGTATTTCCGGGTCGACTTCGAGTTGACGCGCCGGCGCTGGTATTGGCTCGACGAGACGGCCGCGTCGAAGCGGCTGCAGCTGCGGCTTTCCTACCACGCGTTGTCGCGGCAATACCGGTTGTCGACCGGGCTTCTGCAGCAGAGCTTTGCTACGCTGCAGGAAGCACTCAACGTGCTCAGGCACCTTCGCAGCTGGCTCGTGGTAGACCGCACCGTGACCTTTTCCGACGCCGACTACGAGGCCGCGGTGCGCATGCGTCTCGATACGACGATGCTGCCGAAGCCCTTTCAGCTGAGCGCACTCACCAGCCGGGAGCTGCAGCTCGAATCGCACTGGAAGCGCTTCATCGTGCATTCGCCGCGGCAGCTGCCCGCACCGGTGGAAAGCCGCGAGCCGCGCGAGGGGGCACGATGAAGCTGGTGCTGATTCTCGGCAGCGGCGTTGCGGCGGTCGGCTTGTTCCTGCTCGCCACGGCGAGCAGCGACACGACGTTCTTCGCGCAGCAGTATCCGCTGCTGCTCGCGCTCAACGCTGCGTTTGCCGCCATGTTCGCGGCCCTGGTGATTTATCAGCTCGGCGTCATGGCGCGGCGCTATCGGGCACGCGTTTTCGGCACGCGGCTCACGCTGCGCCTGTTCCTGCGCTTCGCCGCGCTCGCCGTGCTGCCAGGGCTCATCGTCTACGCCGTGTCGGTGCAGTTCCTGACTCGCTCGATCGAGTCGTGGTTCGATGTCAAGGTCGACGCGGCGCTCGAGGGCGGCATGAACCTCGGCCAGCAGGTCATCGACCAGATGCTCATCGATTTGCAGACCAAGGCGCGCACGATGGCGCTCGAGCTCGCCGATATCCCCGCCGCGCAGCTCGTGACCCATCTCGAGCGCCTGCGGCTGCAGGCGGGCGTGCAGGAAGCGTTGGTGATCAACGCCAGGGGCCGGCTGCTCGCTGCGGCGAGCGACGACATGGTGAAGCTCGTGCCCGAGCTGCCGGCCGCGGCGCTGCTGCGCCAGGCACGGCTGCAACGCGGCCACACGGCGATCGACGCCACGCCCGGCCGCGCGCTTGCGCTGCGCGCCATCGTTCCGCTCGAGCCGCTCGCGCTCGCCGCCGAGCCGAGGTTTTTGCAGCTGCGCTCCGCCGTGCCGCCGACGCTGGCGCGAAACGCCGAGGCGGTGGAAGCGGCGTATCGCGACTATCGCCAGCTCGCGCTCTCGCGCGACGGGTTGAAGCGCATCTACGTGGTGACACTCAGCTTTGCGCTTCTCATGGCGCTCTCCATCGGCATCGCCGTTGCCGTAACGCAGTCCAAGCTCCTCGCCGAGCCGCTCGCCACGCTCGCGCAGGCGATGCAGGCCGTAGCGCGCGGCGACTTCTCGCGCCCTGCGCCGGTCACGAGCCGCGACGAGCTCGGCGTGCTGACCGAATCGTTCAATTCGATGACCCGGCAGCTCGAGGAGGCGCGCCGCGTCGTCGAAGCGAATCGCGCGGCGCTCGAGGCGGCGAAGTCGCGCCTGGAGAACATCCTCGCCAACCTGTCGGCGGGCGTCCTGGTGTTCGACCAGAACCTGAGCCTGTCGATTTCCAACCGCGGCGCGGCCGCCATCCTTGGCGCCGAGCTCGAAGAGTTCGCCGAGCTCATGCGCCAGCATTTCCGTGAGCAGGGCGACAAGCCCTGGCAACTCGAACTCAACCTGAAGGCCACCGGCAAGACCGTGCATGCGCGCGCCGCGCGCCTGCCGCAGGCCATCGACGGCGGCTACGTGGTGGTGTTCGACGACATTACCCAGCTCATCAACGCGCAGCGCGCGATCGCCTGGGCGGAAGTGGCGCGGCGCCTTGCGCACGAGATCAAGAACCCCCTGACGCCGATTCAGCTCTCCGCCGAGCGGCTCGAGATGAAGCTGGCCGAGCGCCTCTCGCGCAAGGACGCCGAGGCGCTACGCCGCTCGACCGGCACGATCGTGAACCAGGTGGCCGCGCTGAAGGCGATGGTGGACGACTTCCGCGACTACGCGCGGCTGCCGGCGCCGGAGCTCGCGCGCCTCGATCTCAACGCGCTGGTAAGCGAGGTGCTCGCGCTGTACGAGACCTCGCAGGTTCCGATCACCAAACGGCTCGCACCGACCCTGCCGGCAGTGTGGGCCGACGCAGCGCAGATCCGCCAGGTGATCCACAACCTGGTTCAGAATGCGCAGGATGCACTCGAGAACGTGCGCGCGGCCGGCCGTTCACCGTCGATCGAAGTGCGCACCGAGCTCGACGGCGACCGCGTGCGCCTGGCGGTGTCCGATAACGGTGGCGGTTTTCCGGAGGAGCTGATCGCCCGCATCTTCGAGCCGTATGTCACCACCAAGCCCCACGGCACGGGCCTGGGCCTCGCGATCGTGAAGAAGATCATCGACGAGCACCACGGTAGCGTCGCGATCGAGAACCGGGAGACGCGCGGCGCCTCGGTCACGGTGCTGCTGCCGCTTGCGAAGGCCGCCTGAGCCATGGCGCAGATCCTGGTCGTCGACGACGAGGTGGGCATCCGCGAGCTGCTGTCCGAGATCCTGGAGGACGAGGGCCACCAGGTGGCACTCGCCGAAAGCGCGGCGGACGCGCGGCGCGTGCGCGAGCGTGCGCGCCCCGATCTCGTGCTGCTCGACATCTGGATGCCCGACACCGACGGCATCACGCTGCTCAAGGAATGGGCGGCGAGCGGCCAGCTCAACATGCCGGTGATCATGATGTCGGGGCACGCGACCATCGAGACGGCCGTCGAGGCGACGCGCATCGGCGCGCTCGACTTCCTGGAGAAGCCGATCGCGCTGCAGCGCCTGCTCGCCACGGTAAAGCGCGCGCTGCGCCACCCTGAGTCGGTGCCGGCGCCGCAGCTCGCGTTGACCGCGCTCGGGCGCTCCGCGGCGCTCGCCGATGCGAAGAAGCGTCTCGCCCAGCTCGCGCAGGTCGCCGCGCCGCTCATGCTGCGCGGCGAGCGCGGCATGCGTGCGGAACTGTTTGCCCGGCTGCTGGTTCCGGCCGGCGCGCCGTTCGTCGACGGCGCACAAATGCTCGACGAGGCGCCTTCGGAGCTCCTCGGCAAGGCCGCCGGCGGCGTGCTTTTTCTTCCCGACCTGAGCCGATTTGAGCGCGCCGAGCAGCGCCATCTCGAATTCCTGTTGCCGCGCGCCGACAAGCACAAGGCGCGCCTCGTGTCGTTCTCGAGCGTCGATGTGCGCGTGCTTGTCGAGAAGCACGAGTTCGACCCCGATCTTTGCATGCGGCTCGCCGAGCTCACGCTCAAGCTTCCGGCAGTGCGCGAATTCGCCGAGGACGTGCCCGACCTCGCCTCGCTGATGCTCGCGCAGCTGGTCGAGGCGCGCCTCTGCCCGTCGCGGCGGCTCGCGATCGCGGCGCTGAACGCTCTACGCCATCATTCGTGGCCGGGAAACCTCGCCGAGCTCGAGAGCGTAGTGAAGGACCTGGCGTTCACCGCGCTCGACGAGGAAATCCAGCTGCACGACGTCGAGCGGGTGCTCGCCGCCCGCGGCTCGCCGGGCGCGCTACCGGAAGTGACGCTTGACCGTCCCTATCGCGAGGCGCGCGAAGCCTTCGAGCGGGTGTACTTCGAGAACCTGCTTGCGCGCGAGCACGGCAGCATGTCGCGCGTCGCCGAGCGCTCGGGGCTCGAGCGCACCCACCTGTATCGCAAGCTCAAGGCCCTCGGCCTGCCCGTCGGGCGGCGCGAGGAATAGTCAGGCCGGTTTCTTCGTCTTTTTCACGCGATGCGGCCGCTTCTTGCCGTAGCTGCCGCGGTAGATCTTGCCGCGCCGCGTGCGCTTGTCTCCCTTACCCATGCGGCGATTATAGCGACGCGCTCACGGGCGTTGCCTGCGGTTCGTACGCGAGGTTCGGTGCGAGCCATCTCTCGGCCTCGGCCAGCGTCTTGCCGCTGCGCCGTGCGTAGTCCTCGACCTGGTCGCGGCCGATCTTGCCGACGGCGAAATAGCTGGCCTGCGGATGCGACAGATAAAAGCCCGCAACCGATGAGGCGGGCAGCATCGCGAACGATTCAGTGAGCCTCATCCCGGCGTGGCGTTCCGCCTCCAGCAGCCGGAAAAGCCCGGCCTTCGCCGTATGGTCCGGGCACGCGGGATAGCCCGGCGCGGGCCGAACCCCGCGGTACGCCTCGGCGATCAGCTCCTCGCTCGTCAGCTCTTCATCTGCCGCGTAGCCCCAGAACTCACGCCGCACGCGCTGGTGCAGCCGTTCGGCGAACGCTTCGGCAAGGCGGTCGGCGAGCACTTTCAGCAGGATGGCGTTGTAGTCATCGTGTGCTGCCTCGAAACGCCGCACGCGCTCCTCCAGGCCGTCGGCGCACACTGCGAACGCGCCGACCCAATCGGCGACGCCGGCGGCTTTCGGTGCCACAAAATCCGCGAGGCACAGATTCGCTCGACCCTGCGGCTTGTGGTTCTGCTGGCGCAGGTTATGCCACGTCATGAGGCGGGTCCGGCGAGCTTCCTCGGCATAAATCTCGATGTCGTCAGACTCGACCTGCGCCGCCGGGTAGAGCGCGGCAACGCCGTTCGCCTCGAGCCACTGCTCATCCACGATGCGTTCGAGCATGGCGCGTGCTTCAGCCAGCAGCTTGCGAGCTTCGCTGCCGACGACGGGGTCCTCGAGAATGCGCGGATAGGGACCCGAGAGCTCCCACGCCTGAAAGAACGGCGACCAGTCGATGTACGGCACCAGTTCCGCCAGCGGGTAACGGCGCAGCGCAATCACTCCCAGGCGCTGCGGCCGCAGCGGCGAGTACGCTGCCCAATCGGTTTTGTGGCCGAGCCGGCGCGCTTCCGCCAGCGGATGCAGTGGACCCGGCCCGCTCTTTTGGCTGTGCTGGACGCGGATCTTCTCGTAGTCGGCGCGCACTTGCGCTAAGTACGCCTCGCGGGAGTCCGCGAGCAATCCTTGAACCGCCGGCACGCTGCGCGAGGCGTCCGGCACGTACAGCACCGGCCCCGAGTAGTTCGGCGCGATTTTTACCGCCGTATGCGCACGCGAGGTCGTTGCCCCGCCGATCAGCAGCGGCAGGCGAAACCCCTGGCGCTCCATCTCCCGCGCCACATGCGCCATCTCTTCCAGCGACGGCGTGATGAGGCCTGATAAGCCGATGGCGTCCACCTTCTCGCGTTGCGCGGTATCGAGGATCGTTTGCGCCGGCACCATCACGCCGAGGTTGAGCACCTCGTAGTTGTTGCATTGAAGCACTACCGCGACGATGTTCTTGCCGATGTCGTGCACGTCGCCCTTCACCGTCGCAATCACGATGCGGCCCTTGGCACGGCCGGCGTCGCCCGACTGCGCTTTCTCCGCCTCGATATAGGGCACGAGGTGCGCCACCGCTTGCTTCATCACGCGCGCCGATTTGACGACCTGCGGCAGGAACATCTTGCCGGCGCCGAACAGGTCGCCGACGACGTTCATGCCGTCCATCAGCGGGCCTTCGATCACCTGGATCGGCCGCGGGTACTTCAGCCGAGCCTCCTCCGCGTCGGCAATGATGTGCGACGACACACCGTTGATGAGTGCGTGCGCGAGGCGCTCTTCCACGGTGCCCGAGCGCCACGCGTCGTCCTTGCCGGCCTGCTTCGCCGACGTCTTCACGCGGCCGGCGAACTCGATCAGCCGCTCGGTGGCGTCGGCGCGGCGGTTGAAGATGACGTCCTCCACGCGCTCGCGCAGCTCCGCGTCGAGCTCCTCATAGACGCCGAGCTGTCCGGCGTTGACGATGCCCATCGACATGCCGGCTTTGATAGCGTGGTAGAGGAATGCGGTGTGCATTGCTTCGCGCACCGCGTCATTCCCGCGGAAAGAGAACGACAGGTTTGACACGCCGCCCGAGACCTTCGCATGCGGCAGATGCGCGCGGATCCAGCGCACCGCTGCGAGGTAATCGATGCCGTAGCGCGCGTGCTCCTCGAGCCCTGTGGCGACGGCGAAGATGTTCGGATCGAAGATGATGTCCTCGGAGGTAAAGCCGCTGCCGGTGAGCAGCCGGTAGGCCCGCTCGCAGACGGCGACGCGCCGCTCGAGCGTGTCCGCCTGGCCCTGCTCGTCGAACGCCATGACGACCGCCGCGGCGCCGTAACGGCGACAGAGCCCCGCTTGGCGCAGAAACTCTGCTTCGCCCTCCTTGAGCGAAATGGAATTGACGATCGGCTTGCCCTGCACGCACTTGAGCCCGGCTTCGATCACGCTCCAGCGGGAGCTGTCGATCATGACCGGCACGCGAGCGATATCGGGCTCGGCAGCGAGCAGGCTTAGGAATGTCTGCATCGCCTTTTCCGAGTCGAGCATCGCCTCGTCCATGTTGACGTCGACGACTTGCGCGCCGTTCTCGACTTGCTGACGCGCGACCGCGAGCGCACCCGAGTAGTCACCCGCGAGCACCAGCCGCGCAAAGGCGCGCGATCCAGTGACGTTGGTGCGCTCACCGACGTTGACGAACAGCGAGCGCTCGTCGATGTTGAGCGGCTCGAGGCCCGCCAGGCGCAGTGCCGGTGAACGTGCTGCCGGCTCGCGCGGCCGCACGTCGCGCAGCGATTCGGCCATGGCGGCGATGTGCTCGGGCGTCGTGCCGCAGCAGCCTCCCGCGATATTGATCCAGCCGGCTCGCGCCCACTCGCCGATCTGGCGCGCCATCGATTCCGGTGTGTCCTCGTACTCGCCGAAGGCATTCGGCAGACCGGCGTTCGGATGACAGGAAGTGAAGACCTCGGCGAGCTTGGCGAGCTCTTCGACGTAGGGGCGCAGCTCCTTGGCGCCGAGCGCGCAGTTGAGCCCTACGGCGAGCGCGCGGGAATGCCGTATCGAGTTGTAGAACGCCTCGGTGGTCTGGCCCGATAGCGTGCGCCCCGAGGCGTCGGTAATCGTGCCCGAGACGATGACCGGCAGGCGCGCGCCGCGGCGCTCGAAGGCCCCCTCGATTGCAAAGAGTGCCGCCTTGGCATTCAGCGTGTCGAACACCGTTTCCACGAGCAGCAGGTCGACCCCGCCCTCGAGCAGCCCATCCAGCGATTCGCCGTAGGCCGCGACCAGGTCATCGAAGCTGATGGCGCGAAACCCGGGATCGTTGACATCCGGCGAGATGGAAGCGGTCTTGTTCGTCGGACCGAGCACGCCGGCGACGAAGCACGCCCGCTGGGGCGCCTTGGTTTGCCATTCGCGCACGGCATCGCGCGCGAGCTGAGCGGCCGCGCGGTTGAGCTCGCGCGCAAGCGACTGCATGCCGTAGTCGGCAAGCGCCACGGCAGTGGAATTAAACGTGTTGGTCTCGATGATGTCCGCGCCGGCCTGGAGGTACTGCGCGTGGATATCCCGCACCAGCCGCGGCTGGGTGAGCGACAGCAGGTCGTTATGGCCGCGCAGCTCGCGCGGCCAGTCGCGAAAGCGCGCGCCGCGGTAATCCTCTTCCGCGAGCCGCGCGCGCTGGATCATGGTACCCATGGCGCCGTCGAGCAGCACCACGCGCTGGCGTAGCAGCGCTTCAAGGCTTGCGGCGGATGAAGGGACCGGCACGTACGCTCCAACAAGAAAGGCCCGTTCAGCTTTGCGCGAAACGGGCCTGTTCGACGCGTCTCTTTAGCGGCATTTGTAACGCGCCCGCAAGCTGAACATCAAATCGGCGCGGTAGTGGGAGTCTGCCCACAGGGCTTGGACGTGTCAATCGCGGCCCTATAATCCGCGGCTCCCATGGCCGCTGGCGCGGAATTTCACTCGATCGTCGGGCGGTTTGCGTGCCGGGTGCACTGGGGCGACTGCGATCCGGCCGGGATGATTTTCTACCCGACCTACTTCCGCTGGGTCGATGCGGCGAGCTGGGCGCTGTTCGAGACTGCGGGTTACGGGCCGCAGTGGATGAAGCGCGAGCACATCGCCATGCCGCTCGTCTCGGCGCAGTGCGAATTTCTCGCGCCCGCGGTTCAGGGCGACCGCTGCGAAGTGCGCTCCCGCATCGGACGCTTCGGCGGCAAGTCGTTCACCGTCGAGCACGACATCGTGCGCAGCGACGGAACGGCCCTTGCGAAGGCGCAGGAGACGCGGGTCTGGGGCCGCTACGTCGGCGGCCCGGGCACGCCCCTCAAGGGCGAGACGATTCCGGAAGAGGTCAAGGCGCGTTTCCGCGCGCCCTCGCCCACTCGCTGAGCTCAGAAGTCGAAGAACACCGTCTCGCCGTTGCCCTGCAGGATCACGTTCCACTCGAGCGCGCCCTCGCCGACCTTGCGGGCAATCAGCGTGGCGCGGCGCTCTGCAGGCACGAGCGCAAGCACCGGATCGGTGGCGTTCGCTGGGTCGTCCGGGAAATACATGCGCGTCATGAGCTGCTTCAGCAGCCCGCGCATGAACAGAGTGATATTGAGATGCGGCGCCTGCATGCTGCTGCCAAGGCCGGGGACGCGGCCCGGCTTGATGGTGCTGAAGCGAAACGCGCCTGCATCATCGGTGAGCGAACGGCCGTAGCCGCGAAATGCGGACTCGAGCGGCTTGTCCTGCTTGTCCTCGGGGCTGGCGTAGCGGCCGTGGCGATTTGCCTGCCAGATCTCGACTGCCGCATCGTTCACCGGCTTACCGTCGGCGTCGATCACGCGGCCGCGTATCGTGACGCGCTCGCCCGCGACACCGCGCGGCGCAAGCTCCTCGATCTGCATCCATTCGAGCCCGATGCGCAGGTACGGCCCGATGGTTTGTGACGTCGTCGCACGCAGGCTCATGGCACATTCTCCATCGGCGTTTGCTCGCGCCCGCGCAGGACGATGTCGAAGCGGTAGGCGAGCGCATATTCCGGAATCGTGTTTTCCCAGTCGAACACCGAGATCAGGCGGTTGCGCGCCTTCTCGTCGGCGACGCAGGTAAACATCGGGTCGTAGTCGAGCAGCGCATCGCCGGGGAAATACATCTGTGTTACGAGCCGCTGCACGATGCCCTGGCCAAAGAGCGAATAATGGATGTGCGCCGGCCGCCAGGCGTTGTAGTGGTTGCGCCAAGGGTATTCGCCGGGACGGATGGTCATAAAACGGTAGCGGCCTTCCTTGTCAGTGAGAAAGCGTCCCGCGCCGGTGAAGTTCGGATCGAGCGGCGCATCGTGCTGGTCGACGCGGTGGTTATAGCGGCCGGCGGCATTCGCCTGCCAGATTTCCACGAGGATGTCTGGCGCCGGCCTGCTGTTTTCATCAAGCACGCGTCCGCTGACCACGATGCGCTCGCCCACCGGCTCGCCTTTGTGCTGCTTGGTGAGGTCGCTGTCGCCAGGCTTTACCTCGTCGTAGCCGAACACCGGCGCAGTGACCTCCGAGAGGGTGTGTGGCAGCACGACGAGCGGCTGCAGCGGTGCGCGCTTGACGGTCGATGCATACTTCGGGAAGAGATATTCCGGCTGCGTGTCCCAGTAGGGTCGGCGGTACGGCGTAATGCTCGGCATGCGGCTACTCCGCGTCGGGTTGCTTGGACGGCTGCGCGCGGTCGAACGCCTCCAGCTTCATGCATTCTTCGAATACGCGCATGGTGATCGGATACGGCCCCAGGTCGCTGCTATAGCGCTTGGCGTTGAAGATCTGCGGCACGAGGCAGCAGTCGGCGAGCGACGGCGCATCGCCGTGCGAGAACTTGCCGGTGCCCGGGCGGGCCAGCTCGGCCTCGACCTTCGCCAGGCCGTCGCCGATCCAGTGCCGGTACCAGGCATTGATGCCCTCTTCGTTCTGCCCGAGCGCGCGTTTCAGATGCTGCAGCACGCGCAGGTTGTTGAGCGGGTGGATCTCGCAGGCAATGAGGTACGCGATCGAGCGTACGCGCGCCCGCTCGAAGGCCTCGCTCGGCACGAGCCGCGGCGTCGGGTAACGCTCGTCCAGCCATTCAATGATCGCCAGCGACTGGACCAGGCGCGTGCCATCGTCGAGCTCCAGCGTGGGCAGCAATCCTTGTGGATTGACGCGCGCATAGTCGGGCTTGCGGTGCCCGCCTTTCGCGAGGTGCACGAACACCGGCTGATACGCAATGCGCTTGAGGTTGAGCGCAATGCGCACGCGGAATGCCGCCGAGCTGCGGAAGTACGTATAGAGCTTCACAGCGGCGCGACGATTTTCACCCGCAGCTCGGCGACCCCATCGATGCCCGCCTGCAGCTCATCGCCCGGCTTCACCGGGCCGACGCCGGCGGGCGTGCCGGTAAAGATCAGATCGCCCGCTTCGAGCGTGTAGTGCTCCGACAGATAGGCAATCTGTTCGGGCACCGACCAGATCATGTCGGCGAGATCGGCGCGCTGGCGCTGCTTGCCGTTGACGTTGAGCCAGATCGCGCCCCTCGAGGGATGGCCGCTCTTCGCCGCGGGCACGAGTTCGCTGCAGGGCGCGGACTCGTCAAAGTTCTTGCCGAAGTCCCAGGGCCGGCCATGGTCCTTGCCCCACTGCTGCAGATCGCGACGCGTCATATCGAGGCCGACCGCGTAGCCGAAGATGAAATCGTTGGCGCGCCGCACGTCGATGCGCCGGCCGCCCTTGCCGAGGGCGACCACCAGCTCTGTCTCGTAATGGTAGTTCGCAGTCTTTGCGGGGTAATGCACTTCGCCGCCACGCGCGACCAGCGAATGCTCGCTCTTCAAGAAGAAGAACGGCTGCTCGCGGCCGTCGCCGCCCATCTCCTTCTGGTGCTCGGCATAGTTGCGCCCGACGCAGAAGATACGTCGCACCGGATATAGGTCGGCGCTCGCCTTGACTGGCAGCGCAGGCGCGGTCCACAGGGGGATTGCGTAGGCCATCGGATTCCTCGAAAACCCGCAATTCTATTCCGTGTACGATGCCGGCGAATCGCTTGCCAGCCCGACACGCAAAGCGCGCGCGAGCAGAGTTGCGGCACGGCATCCTGCCGGAGCTCCTCGGCTACCGGCTGCGCTTGGCGCAGCAGGCGGTGTTTCGCGACTTCGCCGCGAGCGTCGGCGAGGTTTCACCCGGGCGCGCCGGCATCGTGCTGTTGATCGAAGCGAATCCCGGAGTCACGCAGGGCAGGCTCGCCGAGACGGTGCGCCTCGACCGCTCGACCATGGTGGGCGTCATCGATTCGCTCGAAGAGCGCGGCTTCGTCGAGCGGCGCCGCGGGCGCGATCGGCGCACCAATGGCTTATGGCTGACACGGCCGGGTCGCGTAGTGGCGCTCCGGCTGCGCCAGCGCATCGAGCGGCACGAGCGTCGCGTCGCCGCGCGCCTTACCGAAAGCGAACGGCTGCAGTTGCTTTTTCTGCTCGGGAAGCTTGCGCAATAAGAAAGGGCGCCGCAGCGCCCTTCCTTTCCCTGCCGGCTTCTACGGACAGGTCATGCAACCTGCTCGCCGTGCAGACTGACATCGAGGCCTTCGCGCTCTTCCTCTTCGGTGACGCGCAGGCCGATCACCATGTCGATCACTTTGAGGATGATGTAGCTGCCGATGCCGCTGACGAGCAGCGTGGTGAGCACGCCGTACAGCTGCGTTAAGAGACTGGCATCGGCGCCGCTGATGTCCTTGACGTTGAACACGCCGGTCAGGAGCGCGCCGACGATGCCGCCGATGCAGTGCACGCCGAAGGCGTCCAGCGAATCGTCATAGCCAAGCGCCTTCTTGAGCGCGGTCGATGCCCAGAAGCAAAGCACCCCGGCGGCGATGCCGATGACGAACGCCCCAGTGACCCCGACGAAGCCGGAAGCCGGCGTGATCGCGACCAGACCCGCGACGGCGCCCGAGGCAATGCCCAGCACCGACGGCTTGCCTTTGGCGATCCATTCCGCGAACATCCAGGAGAGCGCGGCTACTGCGGTGGCGAGCTGCGTTACGACCATCGCCATGCCGGCACGGCCGTCGGCGGCAACGGCGGAGCCCGCGTTGAAGCCGAACCAACCCACCCAAAGCAAGGCAGCGCCAGTCACCGTCAGCACCAGGTTGTGCGGCGGCATTGCTTCCTTGCCGTAGCCGACGCGCTTTCCGAGAACCAGCGCGCACACCAGCGCGGCAATGCCGGCATTGATATGCACCACCGTACCGCCTGCGAAGTCGAGAATCCCCGCCGTCGCCCATTTGCCGCTCGTGCCTTCCCACATCATGTGCGCGATCGGTGAATAGATGAGGACCGACCACAGCCCCATGAACCAGAGCATCGCCGAGAACTTCATGCGGTCAGCAAAGGCACCGGCGATGAGCGCAGGGGTGATGATGGCGAAGGTCATCTGGAAGGTCATGTAGACCGATTCCGGAACCGTTACGCCGAGATGGCTGACGGTGACCTTATTCGCCTCCTTCATGTAGAGCATGCCGGAGAGGAAGAATCGGTCGAAGCCGCCGAAATACGCGTTCCCGGGCGTGAATGCCAGGCTGTAGCCGACGATCACCCAGAGCACCGTCACCAGGCAGGTGATGGCAAAACTCTGCATCACCGTGGCAAGCACGTTCTTCTTGCGCACCATTCCGCCGTAGAAAAGCGCGAGTCCGGGAATCGTCATCAGCAGCACGAGCGCCGTCGACGCGAGCATCCACGCCGTGTCTCCGGAATTGATTTTTGCGCCGTCGACGAGCTCCGGTTTCGTCGGTGCGGCCGGAGCGGCGGCAGCCGGCGGCGCGGCAGGTTTAGCCTCGTCCTTCTTCGCTTCAGCCGCAGCCTTGTCGGGCGCAGCCGCAGGCTTGTCTTGCGCGAGCGTCGCGCCCGCGAAAGCGAACGACAGCGCAAACGCCAGGAATGCACATAGCTTTTTCATCACGTTCTCCCTAAAGCGCTGCCGCATCGGTCTCGCCGGTGCGGATGCGGATGACTTTCTCAAGATCGAACACGAAGATCTTGCCGTCGCCGATCTTGCCGGTGTTCGCCGATT
>DASQIG010000407.1:0-9743 GCA_035631735.1 Burkholderiales bacterium
GAAGTACATGGCCACGCCGCGCGGCACGTTCGAGCTGAAGTACTTCTTCGGCAGCCACGTCGCCACCGAAGCGGGCGGCGCGGCGTCCTCCACCGCCATCCGCGCGCTCATCAAGCAGCTGGTCGCCGCCGAGGACGCCAAGGCACCGCTTTCCGACGCCCGCATCTCGCAGATCCTCGGCGAGCAGGGCATCGTGGTGGCGCGCCGCACGATTGCGAAGTATCGCGAATCGCTGCAGATTCCTGCCGTCAACCAGCGAAAGGCTCTCTAGACCATGAACCTGAACGTGAGCGGCCATCATGTCGAGGTCACCCCCGCGATCCTGAGCTACGTGCGCGCCAAGCTCGAGCGCATCACCCGGCACTTCGACCACGTGATCGACGCCCACGTCATCCTCACCGTCGACAAGGTCAAGCAGAAGGCGGAGGTAACGCTGCACGTGCGGGGCAAGGACCTGCACTGCGAGAGCGAGGAGGACGACCTCTACGCCGCGATCGACCTGCTCGCCGACAAGCTCGACCGCCAGGTGCTACGCTACAAGGACAAGCGCTACGTGGAGAAAAAGCGCCTCTAGCATGAGCCTCACCGGCAAGCTGCTCAATCCCGCCCATGTGCTCGTGGACCTGCAGGCCTCGAGCAAGAAGCGCCTGTTCGAGCAGGCAGGGCTGCTGTTCGAGAATCACGACGGCATCGCCCGCAGCCTGGTGTTCGACAGCCTGTTCGCGCGCGAGCGCCTCGGCTCCACCGGGCTGGGCCAGGGCGTTGCCATCCCGCACGGGCGCATCAAGGGGCTGAAAGAGGCGCTCGGCGCCTTCATCCGCCTGGCGCAGCCGATTGCGTTCGACGCGCCCGACGGCGCGCCGGTCACCCTGGTCTTCGTGCTCCTGGTGCCGGAAAAGGCGACGGAGAAGCACTTGCAGATCCTCTCCGAGCTCGCGCAGATGTTCAGCGACCGCGCGCTGCGCGAGGCGATGAGCGCCGCCGCCGACGCGCCGGCCCTCTACCAGCTCGTAGCCGCTTGGCAACCGGATGCTGCAGGTCAACGTCGCGCGGCTGCATGAGGACAACCGCGAGGCGCTCTCGCTCGCCTGGGTGGCCGGGCGCGAAGGCGGCACGACCGTGCGCCGCGAAGCGGTGGCGGCGGCCTCGCTGATCGGTCACCTCAACCTCACGCACCCCAACTCGATCCAGGTCATCGGCGCCTATGAGGCCGGCATGGTCGCCGGCTACATCGACCGCCTGCTCGAATCGCATCCCGCTGCGGTGATCATCGCCGACGGCGTCGCGCCGCCCGCCGCGCTGGTCGAGGCCGCGGCCAGGACACAGACACCGCTCTTCACCTCGCCGGTCGCCGCGCCGCGCGTCATCGAGAAGCTCGCGCGCTACCTGGCGAAGGCGCTCGCCGAAACCGTGGAGCGCCATGGCGTGCTCATGGACGTGCTCGGCCTCGGCGTGCTGATCACCGGCGAATCCGGCGTCGGCAAGAGCGAGCTCGCACTGGAGCTCATCAGCCGCGGCCACGGCCTGGTCGCCGACGACGTGGTCGAGATCTCGCGCATTGCCGCCGCCACCCTGGAGGGACGCTGCCCGCCGATGCTCAAGGATTTCCTGGAGGTCCGCGGCCTGGGAGTGCTGAACATCCGCACCATCTTCGGCGAGACCGCCGTGCGCCGGAAAATGAAGCTGCGCCTGCTTGCCCACCTCGAGCGCCCGCAGCCGGGCGGTCGCGACCCGAGCGAGCGCCTGCCGCTCGTCGAGCAGTCGGAAGAAATTCTCGGCGTGAGCGTACGCCGGGTGAGCATTCCGGTCGCCGCCGGCCGCAATCTCGCGGTATTGGTCGAAGCCGCGGTGCGCAACGAAATCCTCAAGCTCCGCGGCATCGATTCGACCGCCGAGTTCCTGGCGCGGCAGCGCCAGCAGATGCAGAAGGACGAGTAGTGCAGCTCGTCCTGGTGAGCGGCCTGTCGGGCTCCGGCAAGAGCATTGCGCTGCGCGTGCTCGAGGACGCGGGCTACTACTGCATCGACAACCTGCCCGCCAATTTCCTCATGGAGACCGTCGACTTTCTCGCCGACGCCGGGCACGACCGCGCCGCGGTCAGCATCGACGCGCGCAGCGCCGCGCTGCCCGCGCTGCCCGAGCACATCGCCGAGCTCAGCCGCCGCGGCGTCGACTGCCGCGTGCTGTACCTCGAGGCGAATCCGGAGACGCTGCTGCGCCGCTTCTCGGAGACCCGGCGCCGCCATCCGCTCGCCGGCCCCGGCATGACGCTCGCCGAGGCGATCGAGCGCGAGCGGCAGCTCCTCGCCGGCATCGCGCCGCTCGGCAGCCGCATCGACACGAGCGACCTGCAGCCGCGCGTGCTGCAGAACTGGATCCGCGACCTGCTCGGCCTCGCCAGCGGTGCGCTCACCCTGCTGTTCGAGTCCTTCTCGTACAAGGACGGCATTCCATTGGACGCCGACTGGGTGCTCGATGCGCGCATGCTCGCGAACCCGCACTACGACCCGCAGCTTCGCCCGTTCACCGGCTGCGACGCGCCGGTGATCGAGTACCTCGGCCGCGACAGCGCGGTGCAGCGCTGGCTCGCCGACGTGCGCGAGCTGCTCGGCAAATGGCTGCCCGAGATCGTGCGCGAGAACCGCAGCCATGTGACGGTGGCGATCGGCTGCACGGGCGGGCGCCACCGGTCGGTCTATTTGGCGGAGGAGCTCGCCAAGGCCTTTCGCGGTGACTGGCGCGTGCTGGTGCGCCACCGCGCTCTCCGAGACGAACAGCCGTAACTTAGCGAGGCCGAGCCATGGACAACCTGCCGCTCTTCCCGCTGCAGACGGTGCTGTTTCCCGAGGGGCGGCTGCCGCTGCGCATCTTCGAGACACGCTACATGGATATGGCGAAGACCTGCCTGCGCGACAACGCCCCGTTCGGCGTGTGCGCGATCCGCGAAGGCGCCGAGGTCGGCGCGCCGGCGACGCCGCACGATGTCGGCACGCTCGCGCGCATCGGCGATTGGGAGATGCCGCAGCTTGGGCTGCTGCAGGTCATCGCGCACGGCGAGCGCCGCTTCCGGATCCTCGAGCGCCGCGTCGAGCCGAGCGGATTGCAGCGCGCGCGCGTCGAGCTCCTCGCGCCGGAGCAGGACGCTGCGGTGCCCGCGAGCTGCGTCCTTTGCGCGCGGCTGCTCGAGCGCGTCATCGAGCAGCAACCCGACGTGCTGCCGCCGCCGCACCGGCTCGATTCGAGCGCCTGGGTCGGCGCGCGGCTCGCCGAGCTGCTACCGCTTGCGCTTCCTGCGAAGCAGGAGCTCCTCGAGCTCTCCGACGTCGTCGCGCGTCTCGAGCGCCTCACCGCCCTGCTTCGCTCGGGTGCCCACCCCGAGTCCTAGTTCGGGGACGGAGCCCGAACTCGCGCCAGTTCATATAGCAGCGTCTTCACCGGCGTTGGGACGGCGGCCTTCGCCGCGCGGTCCAGCGCAAGCCATTGCTGCTTGTTCGTCGGTCTCGCCCCTTCCACGGTGCACAAGATCGGCGTGGCGCGCAGCCGGAAATGCGTGAAGCCGTGCTCCACGACCGGCAGCCGCCGGCGCGCGGCGATCTGCCAGCCGGTTTGCGCAACCTCGGGGAAGGTCAGCAGCCCGCCCCATAGTCCACTGCCGGGCCGCTTCTCGAGCAGCACGCGGCGGTTCTTCAGCAGCACCCACCAGGTGACCTTCCTCACCGGCAGCGCGCGCTTCGCGCGCCGCGCGGGAAAGCGATCGGTCGACCCCTGCTCGCGCGCGGCGCAATCGCCTTTGACGGGGCACTCTGCGCAACGCGGCTTTACTCGCGTGCAGATCGCCGCGCCGAGATCCATCAGCGCCTGGGTGTAGGTTTCGATATGGCGCTTGGGCAGCACGCCTTCCGCCAGCCGCCAGAGCGCGTCCTCGTCGCTGAGCGCAAAGCTCCGCGCCAGCACGCGCTTCGCGTTGCCATCGAGGATCGCCGCGCGCTCGCCGTATGCAAATACGGCGATGGCGGCGGCGGTCGAGCGCCCGATGCCGGGCAGCTCGGCGATCTCGCGCGCCGTGCGCGGAAAGCCGTCCTTTGCGATCAGCCGCGCGGCACCGTGGAGGTTCCTGCCGCGTGCATAGTATCCGAGCCCGCTCCAGAGCCGCAGCACCTCTTCCTCGGGCGCGCTGGCGAGCGCTGCCACGGTCTTAAAGCGCGCAAGGAAGCGCTCGTAATACGGGATGACCGTCGCCACCTGCGTCTGCTGCAGCATCACTTCGGAGAGCCAGATGCGGTACGGATCGCGCGTGCGCTGCCATGGCAGGTCGTGGCGTCCATGGGAGCGCTGCCAGCGGATCAGCTTCTGGGCGTACGAGGTGGAAATCGGTGCCTGACCCCGATTTGCGATTATATTCGCCGCCTCATGGCGGCGTTCATCCTGCGGCGGCTGGGACAGGCGATTCTCGTGATGCTCGCCGTCGGCCTCATCGCCTTCGCGCTGTTCCGCTTCGTCGGCGACCCGGTGATCTTCATGCTCGGGCAGGACGCGACGCCGGAGGATCGCGCGCGCGTGACGAAGCAGCTCGGCCTCGACCGGCCGTTCTACGTGCAGTACGCGGCGTTCGTCGAAAATGCGCTGCACGGCCAGTTCGGCCTCAGCCTGCGCCAGGTGCGGCCGGTCTCCACGCTGATCGTCGAGCGGCTGCCGGCGACGCTCGAGCTCTCGCTCACCGCCGCCCTCTTTGCGCTCCTCGCCGGCATCCCGATGGGCGTGTACACCGCGCTGCGACGCGATTCATGGCTGTCGCATTTCCTGCTCGCGATCTCGCTCATCGGCGTCTCGCTGCCGACCTTCCTCATCGGCATCCTGCTGATCCTCGTCTTCTCGGTGCAGCTCGGCTGGCTGCCGTCTTTCGGCCGCGGCGACACGGTCGCGATCGGCGGCTGGTCGACCGGTTTCCTCACGAGCTCGGGCCTCAAGGCGCTGATCCTGCCGTCGATCACGCTCGGGCTGTTCCAGATGACGCTGATCCAGCGCCTGGTGCGCTCCGAGATGCTCGAAGTGCTGCGCACGGACTACATCCGCTTCGCGCGCGCGCGAGGCCTCAGCGACCGCGCGATCCACTTCGGGCACGCGCTCAAAAACACGCTGGTGCCGGTGATCACCATCACGGGCCTGCAGCTCGGCGCGATCATCGCCTTCGCCATCATCACCGAGACCGTGTTCCAGTGGCCGGGCATGGGGCTGCTGTTCATCCAGGCGGTGACCTTCGCCGATGTGCCGGTGATGGCGGCGTACCTCTGCCTGATCGGGCTTTTCTTCGTCATCATCAACCTGGTGGTCGATCTTCTCTACTACGCCGTGGACCCGCGGCTGCGCGTGCAGGCGGTATGAGCACGCCGATCGAGCGCATCCGGGGCTATCAAGCGGAGCTGCGCGAGGTGCGGCGCGACCTGCATGCGCATCCCGAGCTCTCGTTCCAGGAGACGCGCACTTCCGGCGTGGTGGCGGAGCAGCTCGCGCGCCTTGGCATCGAGGTGCATCGCGGCCTCGCCAGGACCGGCGTCGTCGGCGTCATCCCCGGCAGCAAAACCACGAGTGGCCGCGCGATCGGCCTGCGCGCCGACATGGACTGCCTGCCGATCCACGAGACCGCCGACATCCCGCATCGCTCGCGGCACGAGGGCCGCATGCACGCCTGCGGCCACGATGGCCACACCACGATGCTGCTCGGCGCCGCGCGCTATCTCGCGGAGACGCGCAACTTCGACGGCACGGCGTATGTCATCTTCCAGCCGGCGGAGGAAGGCGGCGGCGGTGCGAACGTGATGGTGCAGGAAGGCCTGTTCCGGCGCTTCCCGGTGAACGAGGTCTACGGGCTGCACAACTGGCCGGGACTGCCGCCCGGCAAGCTCGCGGTGCGCGCCGGACCGGTGATGGCCTCCACCGACGAAGTGAGCATCACGGTGCGCGGCCGCGGCGGCCACGGCGCCATGCCGCACCTGGCGGTCGATCCGGTGCTGGCGGCAGCGCACATCATCACCGCTTTGCAGAGCATCGCCAGCCGCAGCGTCAGTCCGGTGGACGCGGTGGTGGTCAGCGTCTGCTCGCTCGTGACCAGCCAGGTCGGCGTGTTCAACGTCATCCCGGAGCACGTCAAGCTCGTCGGCACGGTGCGCACCTTCCAGCCGCAGACCCGCGACCTGGCGGAGCGACGCCTCAGGGAAATAGCGACCAAGACCGCGGAAGCCTTCGGCGCCACCGCGGAAGTGAGCTACGCGCGCGGCTACCCCGCCACCATCAACAGCGCGCGCGAAGCGCGCTTCGCCGCCGAGGTGGCGAAGCGGCTGTTCGGCGCCGAGAATGTCCTCACCGAGCACGAGCCGACGATGGGCGGCGAGGACTTCGCCTACTTCCTGCAGGAGCGCCCCGGCGCCTATGCCTTCCTCGGCCAGGGTGGCGCGGCCGGCGGTTGCCTCCTGCACAATCCGAATTACGATTTCAACGACGAGGTGATTCCGCTCGGCGCCGGCTATCTCGCCGCGCTGGTGGAGGAGAGCTTGCCGCTCAAGTAAGGACGGGAGGAGGAGGAGACGATGAGAACGCTGTTACTGGTGCTGGCGCTCGCCGCCGGGCCGGCGCACGCCCAGGTGCTGCTGCGCTGGGCGGCGCAGAACGACATCCTGACGATGGATCCGCACTCGCAGAACCACGCGACGACGCACGCCATCATGCAGTACACCTACGAAGGGCTTACGCGCTACACCAGGGACTACCAGATCGAGCCCTGCCTCGCGACGAGCTGGGACAGGATCTCGGAGACGCAATTCCGCTTCCACCTGCGCAAGGGCGTGAAGTTCCACGACGGCGCGCCCTTTACCGCCGATGACGTGGTGTTCTCCTTCGGCCGCATCCAGGAACCGCAGGGCACGAACCAGATCTACGTCGCCGGCATCAAGGAAGTGAAGAAGATCGACGACTACACCGTCGACCTGCTGCTCGAGGGCCCGCATCCGCTGCTGCTCAGGAACATCGTCGACTTCCGCATCATGAGCAAGTCCTGGGCGGAGAAGAACCGCTCGCAGCACATCCAGGACTACCGGGCAAAGGAAGAGACCTTCTCCTCGCGCAATACCAATGGCACCGGCCCCTACATCATCAAGGGCTGGGAGCCGGACAAGCGCATCGTCATGACGGTCAACAAGGGTTGGTGGGGCAAGCTCGACGGCAACGTGACCGACGTGGTCTACACGCCGATCAAGTCCGATGCGACGCGCGTCTCCGCTCTTCTCTCCGGCGACGTCGACCTGGTGACCGATCTGCCGACGCAGGACGTCGAGCACCTGCGCAAGGAGCCCAACGTCAAGATCCTCGACGGCCACGAGGTACGCACCATCTTCATCGGCCTCGACCAGCAGAACGACGAGCTGAAGTACGCGAGCGTCAAGGGCAAGAACCCGTTCAAGGACCTGCGCGTGCGCAAGGCGCTCAACATGGCGGTGGATCGCGAGGCGATCAGGAAAGTCGTGATGCGCGGCCTCTCGATCCCGGCCGGGATCATGATCGCGCCGGGCGTGCACGGCTACGAGAAGAACATCGACACCGTGGCGAAATACGACCCGGCAGGCGCGAAGCAGCTGCTCGCCGAGGCCGGCTACCCCGACGGCTTCGAGTTCACGCTCGACTGCCCGAACAACCGCTATGTGAACGACGAGAAAATCTGCCAGGCGCTCGTCTCGATGTGGGCCAAGGCGGGCCTGCGCGTCAGGCTGAACGCCATGCCTTTCGCTAACTACATTCCGAAGCTGCTCAACTTCGACACCAGCGCCTACATGCTCGGTTGGGGCGTCGCCACCTTCGACGGCCTCTACACGCTGCAGTCGCTGGTGCGCACCAAGACCACCGGCGCGGACGGCAGCTTCAACATCGGGCGCATCAGCGACAAGAAGCTCGACGAGATGATCGACGCGCTGAAGGTCACCACCGACGTGAAGAAGCGCGACACCGTCCTGAGAGAAGCGCTGGAAATTACGCGCGACCAGGCCTACTACGTCCCGCTGCACCACCAGATGCGCCCGTGGGCGATGAAGAGGAGCGTCAGCATCGCCTACAGCCTCGACGACCGGCCGCAGGCGCGCTTTGCGACGGTGAAGTGATCCTCTTCCGCCGGATCTGGGATCACGATCTGGCGTGGAGCTTCCGGCGCTCGCCGGTCACGATCGTGGCGGCGGCGCTGACGCTGGTCTGCGTAGCCGCGGCGCTGCTCGCGCCGTGGGCCTCGCCGCAGGACCCGTTCGACATGGCGGCGCTCAACCTGAGCGACGCGTTCACGCCGCCCGCGTGGGACGACAAGGGCATGGCGCGCTACCCGCTCGGCACCGACAACCAGGGGCGCGACATCCTCTCCACGATCATGCACGGCGCGCGTATCTCGCTCGGCGTCGGCATCGCCGCGGTGCTGCTCGCGCTGGTGCTCGGCGTGTCGCTGGGACTCTTGTCCGGCTACGTCGGTGGCCGCGTGGACGCCGTGATCATGCGGGTTGCCGATGTGCAGCTCTCCTTTCCTGCCATATTGATTGCGCTGCTGATCGACGGGTTCGCCCGCGTGGCGCTGCCCGGTGATCGCCACGACCAGCTCGCGATCCCGGTACTGGTGCTCGCGATCGGCTTCGCCGGCTGGGTGCAGTACGCGCGCACGGTGCGCGGCTCCACGATGGTCGAGAAGGAGAAGGAGTACGTGCAGGCGGCGCGCGTCATCGGCCGCAAGCCGCTCTCCATCATGCTCGCGCACGTGCTGCCGAACGTCATGGGCCCCGTGCTGGTCATCGCCACCATCCACATCGCCACCGCCATCATCACCGAGGCCACGCTCTCCTTTCTCGGCGTCGGCGTCCCCGCGACGCGCCCATCTCTGGGCACGCTCATCCGGATCGGCAATGAGTTCCTCTACTCCGGCGAGTGGTGGATCACCGTGTTCCCGGGCCTCGCGCTCGTCGTCCTGGTGCTGTCGGTCAACCTGCTCGGCGACTGGCTGCGCGACGCGCTGAATCCGAAGTTGCGCTGATGCTCGACGTGCGAAGCCTGCGGGTGGAATTCCCCACGCGGCGCGGCACGCTTACCGCACTGGACGGCATCTCGTTTTCCATTGCGCCGGGCGAAGTGCTCGGCGTGGTCGGCGAATCGGGCGCCGGCAAGTCGATCACCGGGCTCGCGATCATCGGGCTGCTCGAGCCGCCCGGGCGCATCGCGGCCGGCGAAGTGCGCCTCGAAGGCCGGCGCATCGACAACCTGCCGCCCGAGGAGATGCGCCGGCTCCGCGGCCGCAGGATCGGCGTCATCTTCCAGGATCCGCTGACGTCGCTGAATCCGCTCTACACCATCGGCCGGCAGCTCGAGGAGACCATCCTCGCGCACCTGCCGATGAGCAAGCGCGCCGCGCGCGAGAGAGCGCTGGCACTGCTCGGCGAGGTCGGCATCCCGGCCCCGGCGGCGCGCTACCGCCACTATCCGCACCAGTTCTCCGGCGGCATGCGCCAGCGCGTGGTGATCGCGCTCGCGCTCGCGGCCGAGCCGCGGCTGCTGATCGCCGACGAGCCGACGACCGCGCTCGACGTGTCGATCCAGGCGCAGATCATTGCGCTCCTCAAGCGCCTTGCCGCCGAGCGCGGCGCCGCGGTGATGCTGATCACGCACGACATGGGCGTGATTGCGGAGACCGCGCATCGGGTGGCAGTGATGTACGCCGGGCGCATCGT
>DASQIG010000408.1:0-3778 GCA_035631735.1 Burkholderiales bacterium
CGGTAGCGGTTGCCGCGCCCCGACATGGCGGCATACTGCGCATCATCCAGCCCGTTGCGGCGGAAGACATTGAGCACTGCCTCGGTGGTGTACCCGGCGGCGCTTGCCGCCACCGCGTGCGCGGTCAGGTATTCGCCCTGCGTCGTCCAGAGCTCGACGCCATGGCGCTGGCAAAGCCAGTCCGCGTTGCCGGCATGGTCCGGGTGGTAGTGCGTGAGCACCACGCGCCGTATCGGCTGGAAGCGCGGCAGGATCCTCTCCCAGAGGGCGCGCGTCTCGGCGTTGCCGATGCCGGTGTCGACGATCGCCCAGCCCGCCTCGCCTCCTTCGGCGTCCCGCACCAGCCACAGGTTGATGTGGTCGAGCGCAAACGGCAGCGGCATGCTGAGCCAGTGGATGCCGGGCGCGACTTCGAGCGTTTCACCGGGCGCGGGCGTATCAGCCCATGGGTACTTGAGAGCGGACATCGCGGCTAAAATCGAGCGCGAACCCTAGCATGGAAACGCAGCGCGCCGAATTTTCGATCAGCGACCTCGCGCGCGAGTTCGACGTCACCCCGCGCGCCATACGGTTTTACGAGGACCAGGGGCTGCTCGCGCCGCGCCGCGACGGTCAGCGGCGCATCTACACGCCGCGCGACCGCACGCGGCTCAAGCTCACCCTGCGCGGCAAGCGCCTCGGCCTCACCCTGGCCGAGATCCGCGAGCTGATCGACATGTACGAGCCGGGGCGCGACGAGCGGCCGCAGCTCGAGCGCTTCCGCGAAGTGCTGGAAGCGCATCGCACGAGCCTGCTGCAGCAGCGCGCCGACCTCGAGGCGCAGCTCGCCGAGATCGCCACCTTCGAGAAGCGCGTGCAGAAGCAGCTGCGCCGGGGGCGCCGCTAGGCCATGCCTTCAGTTGACGTTTACGTAAACGTAAAGTAGCCTCCCAAGGCCCATGACCTTTCTCGGCTTCGATCACGGCGAACAGATCAGCATGCTGCGCGACACGCTGCGCAACTTCGCGGCGAAGGAAATCGCCCCGCGCGCGGCCGAGATCGACCATGCCAACGAATTCCCGCCCGATCTGTGGCGCAAGCTCGGCGGCCTCGGCCTCCTCGGCATCACGGTGGAAGAGGAATACGGCGGCACGGCGATGGGCTATCTCGCGCACATCATCGCCATGGAAGAGATCTCGCGCGCCTCGGCTGCCATCGGGCTCTCGTACGGCGCCCATTCGAATCTCTGCGTCAACCAGATCCGCCGCAACGGCAGCGAAGCGCAGAAGCGCAGATACCTGCCGCCGCTCGTCTCCGGCGAGCACGTCGGTGCGCTCGCCATGTCGGAGCCCGGTGCCGGCTCGGACGTGGTCGGCATGCGCCTGCGCGCGGAGCGCCACGGAGATCGCTACGTCCTCAACGGCAACAAGATGTGGATTACCAACGGGCCCGACGCGCACACGCTCGTGATCTACGGCAAGACGAGCGACCAGGGCATCACCGCGTTCATCGTCGAGCAGGGCATGAAGGGGTTTTCCACTGCGCAGAAGCTCGACAAGCTCGGCATGCGCGGCTCGAACACCTGTGAGCTCGTGTTACGCGACTGCGAGGTGCCCGCCGACAATGTGCTGGGCCGGGAGGGCGACGGCGTCAAAGTGCTCATGTCGGGCCTCGACTACGAGCGCGCCGTGCTCGCCGGTGGCCCGCTCGGCATCATGGCGGCGTGCCTCGACGTCGTGATCCCGTACGTGCACGAGCGCAAGCAGTTCGGCCAGCCGATCGGCGAATTCCAGCTCATGCAGGGCAAGCTCGCCGACATGTACACCACGTTCTCCGCCTGCCGCGCTTATGTCTACGCCGTGGGCCAGGCGCTCGACCGCGGTGAAGCCACGCGGAAAGACGCTGCCGGCGCGATCCTGTACGCGGCGGAAAAAGCCACCTGGATGGCCGGCCAGGCGATCCAGGCGCTCGGCGGCATGGGCTACATCAACGAGACGCCGACCGGGCGCCTGTGGCGCGACGCCAAGCTCTACGAGATCGGCGCCGGTACCTCCGAGATCCGCCGCTGGCTCATCGGCCGCGAGCTGTTCGGGGAGAGTGCTTGAGCATCGAGCGGCTCTTCGAGAACAACCGCGCCTGGGCACAGGCAGTCAGGGCCGCCGACCCGGAGTTCTTCGCGCGCTTGCTGCGCCAGCAATCGCCGCAATACCTGTGGATCGGCTGCTCGGATTCGCGCGTGCCGGCAAACCAGATCACCGGTCTCGCCCCCGGCGAAGTGTTCGTCCACCGCAACATCGCCAACGTCGTCGTGCATACCGACCTGAATTGCCTTTCGGTGATCCAGTTCGCGGTCGACCTGCTGAAGGTGCGGCATATCGTCCTCTGCGGCCACTACGGCTGCAGCGGCGTGCAGCTCGCCATAAGCCGTCACCGCATCGGCCTTTCCGACAACTGGCTGCGCCATGTCCAGGACGTCGCCGCGAAATACCAGGCCGAGCTCGCCGCGCTGGACTCGGAGCGGCGCCACCGGCGGCTTTGCGAGCTGAACGTCCGCGAGCAGGTACGCAACATCAGCCAGTGCACTACGGTGCAGGAAGCCTGGGAGCGTGGCCAGCCGCTCGAAGTGCACGGCTGGATCTATGACCTCAAGGACGGCCTGCTGCACGACCTGCACGTCTCCGCCCGCGGGCTGCCTCAACCGGTTTGCTGAAGGAGCCTTTCCATGCAAAGCGACCCGATCGTCATCGTTGGCTGCTCCCGCACGCCGATGGGTGCGTTCCAGGGCGAGCTGAAGAATTTCGCCGCTCCTGAACTCGGCGCGGCCGCCATCCGCGCTGCGGTAGAGCGCGCGAAGATCCGGCCGGACGAAGTGCAGGAAGTGCTCATGGGCTGCGTGCTGCCCGCCGGTCAGGGCCAGGCGCCGGCGCGGCAAGCGGCACTCGGCGCCGGCCTGCCCCTCTCGACCGGCTGCACCACGGTCAACAAGATGTGCGGCTCGGGCATGAAGGCCGCCATGCTGGCGCACGACATCCTCGCTACCGGCAACGCCGAGGTCATCGTCGCGGGCGGCATGGAGTCGATGACCAATGCGCCCTACCTGCTGCCGAAGGCGCGCGCCGGGCTGCGCATGGGCCATGCGCAATTGATCGACCACATGTTCCATGACGGCCTCGAGGACGCGTACGACAAAGGCCGGCTGATGGGCAGCTTCGCCGAGGACTGCGCGCAGAAGTACGCCTTCACGCGCGAAGCGCAGGATCAGTTCGCGATCGCCTCGCTTACGCGCGCGCAAAAGGCGAACCAGGAAGGCTGGTTCGCCTGGGAGCTGACGCCGATCGCCGTCAAGGCCGGCAAGGAAGAAAAGTTCATCGAGATCGACGAGCAGCCTTTCAAGGCAACCATCGAGAAAATCCCGTCGCTCAAGCCCGCCTTCCGCAAGGACGGCACCGTCACCGCCGCGAACTCGAGCTCAATCTCCGACGGCGCTGCGGCGCTCGTCATGATGCGCCGCTCGAGCGCCGAGCGCCGCGGCCTCACGCCGCTCGCCGTCGTCGTCGGTCAGTCGAGCCACGCGCAGGAGCCGGGCTGGTTCACGACTGCGCCGGTCGGCGCAATCCGCAAGCTCTTCGACCGCACGGGCTGGAACGCCGCCAGCGTCGATCTTTACGAAATCAACGAAGCGTTCGCCGTCGTGACGATGGCGGCGATGAAGGAGCACGGGCTGCCGCACGACAAGGTGAACGTGCACGGCGGCGCGTGCGCGCTCGGCCATCCGATCGGCGCCTCCGGCGCGCGCATC
>DASQIG010000409.1:0-4904 GCA_035631735.1 Burkholderiales bacterium
TTGGCGCGTCGTATGGCGCTTCAGGAATCGCAGGTCCTCGAGCTCCACCGGGTGCTTCCGCCGGATCTTGCCGACGATGCGCGGCACCGGATTCGGATGGCCGGAGCGGTCGAGCGCCGTGCCGGGATTGTCGATGTCGATGCCCTCGAGCGCGGTGGCGAAGCGGTTCGAATAGCTCTCCCGGCGAATCTCGCCGTCGGTGATGATGTCGAGGCCCGCCTGCTCCTGCGCGCGAATCGCGAGCGCGGTGGCATCGTCCTGTGCCTCCGCAAGATAGGGCTCGGGCACGCGCCAGAGCTCTCGAGCGCGCACGCGGGGCGGAAAGCGGCCGGCGAGCTTCTTGCGATCGATCAGCCACTCCGGCTGCGAATAGCTACCGACGAGCGTGGTGGGGAATAGCATGGCTCAAGTTCCGGCGAATCTCGGCGAAGTCCGGGCGAGCCGCTGTGGGTCGACCCGCCCGCTGCGCTGAATATAGCTCCAGGCAAAGTCGCGCGGCGAGAGGTTCATATGCTCCGGAAAGCGGTCGTACCCGGCGCCGCTCGCGTCCGCCGCCGCCACCAGCTTCTCCACGATCGGGCGGCGCGCCGCCTCGTAGGCGGCGAGCGCCGCCGGCACGCTCGGCTCCTCGCGCAGCGCCTTGGCAAGCGCGATGGCGTCCTCCATGGCGAGCCGGGTGCCCGAGCCGATCGAGAAATGCGCGGTGCGCAGCGCGTCGCCGATCAGCACGCGGTTGCCAACCGACCAGCGGTCGTTGCGCACGTTCGGAAAGTTGCGCCAGATCGACTTGTTCGATACCAGTCGCTCGCCCGCGAGCGGCGCGGCGAATACGCGCTCCAGATAGGCGATCGTCGCGCGCTCGTCCATGCTCGCGAAGCCCGCACGCTGCCAGGTGGCGCCATCGCACTCGGCGACGAAGGTGCTCATGTCTGGCGCGTGCCGGTAATGATGAGCGTTGAACGCGCCATGCTCGCTGCGCACGAAGGTCTGCGTCAGCGTCTGGTAGCGGCGCCGGGTGCCAAACCAGGCGAACTTGTTCGTGCAATGCGTAACCCGCGTGCCGAAGTCGCCGGTACGGCGCACGTAGGAGTTGGCGCCGTCGGCGGCGACGACGAGGTCGTAGCCCTCGAGCTCGGCTGGGGAGCCGAGCGCGCGCTCGTATTCCGGCGTGATACCTGCCGTCGCGAGCTGCTGGCGCAGCAGCCGCAGCAGGCGCAGGCGACCGATGGCGGCGAAGCCGATGCCGTCGATGACGACCGGCGTGCCGCGATGCGCGACGGTGAGATCGCTCCACGATTCCATCTGCGGCGTGATGAGCTCATTGGTCGACGGATCGTCGGCGCGCAGGAATTCGAGCGCCCTGTCGGAGAACACCACGCCGAAGCCGAAGGTGGCGTCCGCCGGATTCTGCTCGGCCACGCGGATGCGCCAATCGGGCGCCTGGCGCTTGGCGAGATAAGCGAAGTAGACACCGGCCGGCCCGGCACCGACGACGAGAACGTTCATCGCTACTTGAAGAGCGGCCGCAGGTCCTCGAGCTTGTCGAAGAGGTGCCACAGGTATTCCGACGTGCCATTCACCCGATGCGGATGCAGGTCGGCGAGCTTGGGATCGTTGCAGTAGCTTTCGAACGCTGCCTTCGACTCCCATTCGACGAGGATGAGCACTTCACGCCGCGGGTTGCCGGTCATCGCCTCGCGGAATTTGCCGAGCGCCACGACGCGGCCGCCGTGCGCCTGCACCTCCTGCGCCGAGCGGCGCGAGTAGGCGAGGTACTCCTCCTTGTTCGCGATGTTGAAGAGGTTGAGCGCGTAGACCTTGCTCATGCCTGCCCCCAGATGGCGCGCGCCGCATCGACGCACAGCTTGAGCTTCGCGCGCTCGTCCGCCTCGGTGACCGGATTGCCGCCCATCGTGCTGGCAAAGCCGCACTGCGGGCTGATCGCCAGCCGTGCCCGGTCGATATAGCGCGCCGCTTGATCTGCCCGGCGGCGCAGGTCGTCGAGCGTTTCCAGCGCCGGCGTCTTCGAGCTGACCAGCCCCAGCACCACGCCCTTGTCTTTGGGCACATGGCGCAGCGGTTGAAAACCGCCGGCGCGCGGCGTGTCGAACTCGAGCAGGAAATGATCGACGTTCGTGCGGCCGAAAAACTTCTCGGCGACCGAGTCGTAGCCGCCCTCGGAGAGATACATGCCCTTGTAGTTGCCGCGGCAGACGTGCACGCCGATCGACACGCCGCGCGGCCGCCTGGCCACTGCCTGATTGATCGCGTCGATATAAAGGTCGACCAGGCGCTCGGGATCCTCGCCCGCGGCCTTCACCTTGTCGCGCGCCGCCGGGTCGCACAGGATCGCCACCGCCACCTCGTCGAGCTGCACATAACGACAGCCGGCCGCGGCGAGCTCGGCGAGCTCCTGCTGGTACACCTTGCCGAGATCCGCGAAGAAGGCGGCGGCGTCGCGATAAACAACACGATCACCCCAGTCGGTGAGGCGGTAGAAGTGCATCGTCGAGGGCGCCGGCATCGTGATCTTCGGCGTGCGCGTGGTGTGTCCCTTCACGAAGCGGAACTCGTCCACCGTGATCGGCGCGCTGCGCGCAACCTTGGCACGCACGTAGGGCGCGGTGAAATCGCTTTCGTGCCCTTGCGGGTCGTGGAAGCGAAACACCGCGTTGCGCACTTCCAGGCCGGCGGTGAGGCGCACGAATTTCTCCCAGTACGAGACGCGGCGGAACTCGCCGTCGGTGATCACCGGCAGGCCACAGTCTTCCTGCAGCCGGATGACGTCGCGGATGGCGGCGTCCTGCGTCGCGCGCAATTCGCGCTCGCCGAGCTCGCCGCCGGCGTGCTTGCGGAAGGCTGCGCGCAGCGCCTTGGGCCGCAGCAGGCTGCCGATGTGGTCGGCGCGGTGAGCGAGCATCGCGGCATTGTATTGTTATAGTCGCCACGATGAAGCCACCGTTCCATGCCGAGCACATCGGCAGCTGCGTGCGGCCGCCGCGCCTGATCGACGCCGCGCGTGCGCACAGGGCGGGCTCGCTCGACGACGCCGGCTTTCGCGCGGTGCAGGACGACTGCATACGCGGGATCGTCGCCTTCCAGGAGTCGCTCGGCCTGCCGAGCGTCACCGATGGCGAATTCCGCCGGCGCAGCTGGTCCGCCGGCTTCATCGACGCCGTGGACGGCTTCGGCCTGCGCGACGGCGCGCTCGGCTTTCGCACCGGGAGCGGCGTGATGGGCGTCGCCGCCTCGCCGTACGCCAAGGAGCGGCTGCGGCGCAAGCATCGCATCGTGGCAGACGACTACAAGTTCCTGCGCTCGGTGGTGAAGCGCGGCGTGCCCAAGGTGACCATCGCCGCGCCCGATGTGATGCACTGGTTCCTCGGCCCGCGCTCGTTTGACCCTGGCGCGTATCGCGATCGCGAGGCCTACTTTGCCGACCTGGTGGCGATCTACCGGCAGGAGATCGCCGAGCTCGCGAAAGAAGGCTGCACCTATCTGCAGCTCGACGACACCGCGCTGCCGTGCAACTGCGACCCGAACGCGCGCAAGGACGTCCGCGCGCGCGGCGAGAACCCGGACGAGCTCACCGAGCGCTACGCGCGGCTGTTCAACGATTGCATCGCAGGCAAGCCGGCGGGCATGAGCGTGGCGGTCCATCTCTGCCGCGGAAACCTCAAAGGCGCGTGGATGGCCGAGGGCGGCTACGAGCCGGTGGCGGATGTGCTTTTCAACCGGCTGAATGCCGACATCTACTGCCTCGAGTACGACACGCCGCGCGCGGGCGATTTTTCGCCGCTGCGCTACGTGCCCAAAGGCAAAACCGTGATCCTCGGACTGGTGTCGACGAAGACGCCCGAGCTGGAGGCGAAGGATGCGCTGAAGCGGCGCATCGACGAGGCGGCGAAGTACCTGCCGCTCGAGCGCCTGGGCGTGTCGCCGCAATGCGGCTTCTCGAGCGGCGGCGGCGCGGGGCAGGCGGTGACCCCGGACGATACGCGGCGAAAGCTAGAGCTCGCGCTCGAGGTCGCGCGCGACGTGTGGGGCTCGCCGGGCTAACCCGGTTTCGAATCCGGCGGCGGCCCAGGCGTCGATGCCGCCCTTCAAGGCACGCGCGTCGAGATGGCCGCGGCCCTGCAAAACCAGCGCCCCCATGGCGGCCGAGGCTTCTTCCGGGCAGGCGCAGTAGAGCACGACGGCACGGCCCCCGAGCTGCTCGAGCGGCAGTTCGCGCAGCGTATTCAGGCTGTGGAATCTCGCGCCGGGGATATGCGGCCCGGGGATCCGCGCGGCATCGTCTGAACGCACGTCGATGACGATCGGTGCGGTGGCCGTCGAGAGCTCCGTGTTCAGCGCCAGCGGATCGATGCGCGGCACGCCTTTGATGCGCATCGCCTGCTGCCGCCGCACGTAGCGCCAGGCGAGATAGATGGCGACGACGCCAATGATGAGCAGCGTCACGCCGACACGTGAGTCCTGTAGCGCCTCCAGCAGCGACGCCAGCACTTCCTTCAGGAGGTAGCCGAGGAGAATGATCGGCAGCGCCCAGATCGCCGCGCCAAGCGCGCTGAACCATAGGAAGCGCGGCCACGTCATGCCGAGCGCACCGGCGATCGGCGGCGCGACCAGCGACACGCCGGGGATGAAGCGCCCGATGACGAGCAGCCCGCTTCCCCAGCGGCCGAATGCGGCGCCGGTTTTCGTCACGCAGCTCTGCGGCGAGAGCGAGAGCTTGCAAAGGCGGGTCAGCACCCGGCTGCCGAACTTGCGGCCCAAGGCGAACCAGATGGCGTTGCCCAATACCGAGCCGACGACGATGGCGGCGGTGAGCTGCGCGGTCTGCTTCACCACGTCGGACATCGCTGCGCCCGCCACCAGCACGGTCGGCGTAAGCGGCGCCGGCA
>DASQIG010000410.1:0-1804 GCA_035631735.1 Burkholderiales bacterium
GACCGATTTCTCGGGGACGTCGTTGGCGAGGAAGCCGCCCGACTGGTGGCGCCAGAGCTTCTCGTAGTGGCCGCCGAGGCGCAGGAGCTCCGCGTGCGTGCCTTCCTCCACGATGCGGCCCGCCTCGAGGACGATCAGGCGATCCATGCGCGCAATCGTCGACAGGCGATGGGCGATGGCGATCACCGTCTTGCCCTGCATCAACTCGAGCAGCTCCTCCTGGATCGCCACCTCCACCTCGCTGTCGAGCGAGGAAGTCGCCTCGTCCAGCACGAGGATCGGCGCGTCCTTGAGGATCACGCGCGCGAGCGCGATGCGCTGGCGCTGGCCGCCGGAGAGCTTCACGCCGCGCTCGCCGACGTGCGCCGCATACCCGGTGTTGCCGCGCCAGTCGCGCAGGCCGACGATGAATTCATGCGCCTGCGCTTTGCGGGCAGCGGCTTCGATTTCCGCCTGCGTTGCCTGCGGCCGACCGTAGCGGATGTTGGCGGCGATCGAGCGGTGCAGGAGCGAGGTGTCCTGCGTCACCATGCCGATCGCCGCGCGCAGGCTCTCCTGCGTCGCCCACGCGATGTCCTGGCCGTCGATCAGGATCCGGCCGCGCTCCACGTCGTGGAAGCGCAGCAGCAGATTGACCAGCGTGGTCTTGCCTGCGCCCGAGCGGCCGACCAGGCCGACGCGTTCCCCGGCCTGTATAGGGACGGTCAAATCGTCCAGCACCGGGGGCGCATCGCGCCGCCCGTAGCCGAAGGTGACGCCGGCGAAGAGCACTTCGCCGCGCGACACCTCGAGCGTTCGCGCGCCCGGGCGGTCGACGCCGCCGTGCGGCACGGCGATGCTCTGCATGCCCTCCTGCACGACGCCGATGTTCTCGAAGATGCCGGTCACCTCCCAGCTCACCCAGCCGGAGACGTTCGCCAGCTGCCAGGCGAGCGGCAACGCCGTCGCGACGACGCCCGCGCCGACCTCGCCATGCGCCCAGAGCCAGATGCCGATCGCCGCGGTGGTAACGAGCAGCAGCGCGTTCATCACTGTCAGCGAGAAATGGAACTGCGTGATCAGCCGCATGTGCCGGCCCATCGCCTGCTGGTGCTCGTCGACCGACTCGCGCACATAGGCGTCCTCATCCGCCAGCCGGGCGAAGAGCTTGACCGTCAGCACATTGGTATAGCTGTCGACGATGCGCGCCATGACGATCGAGCGCACTTCAGAGCTGGCGCGCGCGAGATCGCGCATGTGCGGCACGAAGTACCGGAGAAACATGATGTAGCCCGTGAACCAGACGAGCGTCGGCAGCCCGAGCCGCCAGTCCGCGATCACCATCAGGCCGAACGCCGCGGCGCCGTGCGCGCCGATGTAGAACACTGCGCGGATGCTCGCCATGGTGCTTTCGCGCAGCGCGTGCGCAGTCGTCATCACGCGGTTCGCGATGCGCCCGGCGAAATCGTTCTGGAAGAACGGCCAGCTTTGCCGGATCACATGCCAGTGGCTCTGCCAGCGGATGAGCGACGTCGCGCCCGGGATCAACGCGTTGTGCCGTATCGCTACATCGGCGAGCAGCACCAGCGGGCGCACCAGCAGCACCAGCGCCACCATTCCCACGAGCAGTGGCCATTGCGCGTTCAGCGCTGCCAGCCGATCGGTCGCTTCCATGAGCGACACCAGCCGGCCGATGAAAAGCGGAATCACCGTGTCGAGGAGCGCCACCGCGAGGCTCGCCGCGAACATCGCCGCGAACCAGCCCTTGGTCTGGCGCACGAAGTGCCAATAGAAGGCGAGCAGGCCTGCGGGAGGTGCACCGGCG
>DASQIG010000411.1:0-3032 GCA_035631735.1 Burkholderiales bacterium
GGTAGTCGTCCGCGCCGACATCGAGTCCCTTGATGCGATCGGCGACGCTGTCGCGCGCAGAGAGGATCAGCACCGGCTCGTTGAAGCCGCTCTTGCGCCACTGGCGCAGCAGATCGATGCCGTCGCCGTCCGGCAGGCTCAGGTCGAGCACGATGGCGTCGAACGGCGATTCGGCGAGCGTGTCGCTCGCCTCGCGGCAGTTCTTCACCCACACCGCGGTGTAAGCGGTCTCTGCGAGTCCCTTCTGCAGAAACTCGCCGAGCCTTGCCTGGTCTTCGACGATCAGGATCTTCACGGGATGGGCCGAAATCATTATTGCACCACTACCTGAACCGAAATTCAGGTGCGCTTCAGCCTTCGTTCACTTGCGCCCGCAACAATCGGCCGTCAACCCCAAGGAGGCCATTGTGAACAGATTGTGCGTCACGCTCGCCGCGGCAGCGCTCGTTGCCATCGCACCTGCCCTCTCCGCGCAGGAGTACCCGATCAAGCCGGTCCACATCGTGGTGCCGTTCGCACCGGGCGGCGGCTCGGACTTCATCGCGCGCTTCATGGCGCAGCGGCTGACCGAGACGCTCGGCAAGCCTTTCATCGTCGACAACAAGCCCGGCGCCGGCGGCAACCTCGGCACCGAGCAGGGTGTGAAGTCGCCGGCGGACGGCTACACGCTCACGCTGATCGCCTCGAGCTATACGGTGAATCCGGCGATCTACAAGTTGAACTTCGATCCGGTGAACGACATCACGCCGATCATCCAGCTCTCGCAGGGACCGCTGCTCGTCACGACCCATCCGGCGCTGCCGGTGAAGAGCCTGCGGGAGCTGATCGCGCTCGCCAAGGCGAAGCCCGGCCAGATCAACTTCGCTTCCTCGGGCCAGGGCAGCATCATTCACGCGGCCACCGAGCTGTTCGACATGAAGGCGGGCATCAAGATGACGCATGTGCCGTACAAGGGCACCGGACCCGCGCTCACCGACACGCTGGGCGGCCAGACCAACGTCTTCTTCAGCAGTGCCGCATCGGCGCTGCCGCATATCCAGGCGGGCAAGCTCAATGTGCTCGCGGTGACGGGCCCCAAGCGCATCCCGGCATTGCCGAACGTTCCCACCGTCGCCGAAGCCGGCGTGCCGGGCTACCAGGTCATTCTCTGGCACGGCCTCATCGGCCCGAAGGGCCTGCCGCGCGCCATCGTCGACAAGCTGAACCAGGCCGCCGCGAAGTCGCTCACGCTCAAGGAGACGGCCGAGAAGCTCGCCGCCGACGGTGTCGCGCCGGCCGGCGGCACGCCGGAGCAGTTCCTCGCCACGATCCGCAACGAGATCCAGGTCTGGCGCAAGCTCGCCGCCGACGGCGCCATCACCGCCGAATAGCGCGAACCCCGATTCGGGGCCGCAGCCCGATTTAGTTCGGGCTCCGTCCCCGAACTAGAATGCAGACGTTCGAGGAGGGGACGTTTGCGCTTCATCACGCGATCGCTCGCTGCGGTCCTCTGGTGCGTTTCGGCTGCGGCGCTCGCCCAGCCTGCCGCCGGAAATCTCGTCATCTACAGCTCGACCGACGTCGCTGCGGTCGAGCCGCTGCTCAAGGAGTTCCGGTCGCGCTATCCGCGCATCCACGTCCAGTACCACGACATGAACACGAACGAGCTCTACAACCGCGCGCTGAGCGAGCGGGCGGCGAAAACACAAAGCGCCGATGTGCTGTGGAGCTCGGCGATGGATCTGCAGGCGAAGCTCGCCGCCGACGGCTACGCGCTCGCGTACCGGTCGCCCGAGGCGCGACACCTGCCGCCGTGGGCGGTCTGGCGCAACGAGCTCTACGGCACCACCTACGAACCGGTGGTCATCGCCTACAACAAGCGGCTGCTCGCCGCCGACGAGATCCCGCAGAGCCACGCCGACCTGGTGCGCCTGCTCACGCACAAGACCCAGAAGTTCAAGGGCAAGGTCGTCTCGTACGACATCGAGAAATCGGGCATCGGCTACCTGCTGATCGCGCACGACGCGAGATACAACGCGAATTTCTGGGAGCTCGCGAAAGCACTCGGCGCAAACAAGGTGCAGTTCCGTACCAGCGCCGCGACGATGCTGGAGCGCATCAGCTCCGGGGAGCAGCTCCTCGGCTACAACATCCTCGGCTCGTACGCCGCGCAGCGCGCGAAAAAGGATCGCAACATCGGCTTGGTCTACCCCAGCGATTACACGCTCGTCGTGTCGAGGATCATGCTGATCAGCAAGGCGGCCGCCAATCCGGAGGCCGCGAAGCTATGGCTGGACTGCGTGCTGTCCGGGCGCGGGCAGACGCTGCTCGCTCGCGAGGCCGGCCTGGGCTCGATCCGCACCGACCTCGATGCCGACCCGAGCGCGGCGCTGCTGGTGGGCGGAACCGCCCCCAAGCCGATCGCGCTCGGACCTGAGCTGCTGGCGAGCCTCGAGCCGGGCAAGCGCCGCGCGTTCCTCAAGCAGTGGGAAGCCGCCCTCTCGCAGCGTTAGAATCGGCCCATGTCGCGCTATGCCGTCCTGGCGGCGCTCGCGCTTGCCGCAATCCCGGCGCACGCCGCGGTTACGGTGTCCTTCGTCGAGCCGCAGCGCTTCACCGACGTGCAGGATTTCGAGCGCCAGACGCGCGACGTGACCGGCGAGCTGGCGCGCTATCTCGTGTACCTGGGCGACCGCTACCTCGCGCCTCAGGACAAGCTCGCGATCGAGGTCCTGAACATCGACCTCGCCGGCGCCTCGGTCTTGCGCCGCAGCGGCAATTCGCCGGTGCGCGTCATGACCGGCAACGCCGACTGGCCGCGCATCGAAGTGCGCTATACCTTCGAGTCGGGCGGCGCGGTGTTCCAGCGCCGGGAAACGATCGTCGATCGCAATTACCTCGGCCGGCCTGAGGCGAAGTTCTCGCGCGACCCGCTGCAATACGAGAAGCGCATGCTGGACGAGTGGTTCAGCATGCGCTTCGCGCGGAAATAAGACTCAGTCGAGCTTCTTCAGCTCCTCGCGCACGACTTCCGGCATGAGCGGGATAAAAAC
>DASQIG010000412.1:0-2812 GCA_035631735.1 Burkholderiales bacterium
TTCATCCAGCGCGCGCTGCCGGCGCTCGAGCGCGCCGGAGCCGAGGTGACGCTGATTGCCCGCCAGGCCGAAGGCTGGGGCGCGCGTCGCGTGCTGCGCGTGGATCCGTTCCACATCGGCAAGGTGTGGCGCGACTGGTCCTTCGCGCGCGCCGCGCGCGCGGCCTGGCGGCGCGAGGGCTTCGATGTCGTGCAATCGCACGAGCGCATTCCCGGCTGCGACGTGTATCGCGCCGGCGACGGCGTGCACCGGCGCTGGCTGGAGCTGCGCGCACGCGTCGCCTCGGCTTTCGAGCGCCTGGGCATCGCGCTAAATCCCTACCATCGGTACGTATGCGCCGCGGAGCGGCGGCTGTTCGAGCATCCGCGGTTGCGTGCCGTGATCTGCAACTCGCGCATGGTCGCCGACGATATCCGGCGCGCCTTTCGCATCGACGCCGGCAAGCTGCATGTGGTCTATAGCGGCGTCGATCTCGACCATTTCCATCCGCGCCTGCGCGCAGAGCTGCGCGGCGCGGCGCGCGCGGAGCTCGGCTGCCAGCCGCGCGACTCGCTGTTCCTTTTCGTCGGCTCCGGCTTCTCCCGCAAGGGGCTCGGTGCGGCGATCGAGGCGCTCAAGCTCGCGAACCACCGCTCGTACTGGCTGATCGTCGTGGGCAAGGACCGCGAAGCGGCGCGCTACGCCGCGCAGGCGGCCGCGCTCGGCGACCGGGTGCGCTTCCTCGGCGCACGCGACGACCTGCGGCCGCTTTATGCCGCCGCCGACTGCCTTATCCTGCCGAGCCGCTACGATCCGTTTCCAAATACCGTGCTAGAAGCCTTCGCCATGGGACTTCCCGCCATCGTCAGCACGCACGCCGGCGCCGCCGAGATCATCGTACCGGGCGTGAACGGCTGGGTGTGCGAGCCCGACGACGCGCCGGGCATCGCGCGCCTGATGCACGAGGCTGATCGCGCCGTGCGCACGGGCGAGCTGCCGCAGGCGGCGCGCGCCACCGCGGAGCGCTACGGCATGGATGCGATGGCCGGCAAGCTCGCCGCGCTCTACGAGCGCCTGGCACGCGAGGCAGCATGAGCGCACCGAGCTCGAGCGAGCTGTACGCGCGGCTGCTTTCGTACGTGCGCCCGTATACGCGCATGTTCGCGCTCGCGGTCCTCTGCATGGTCGCCGGCGCGGCGACCGAGCCGCTTTTCCCGGCGATGATCAAGCCGCTCCTCGACCACGGTTTCGGGGCCGGGGGACCGAGCGTGCCGCCGATCGTCTTCGCCGCCGCAATCGTCGCGATCTTTCTGGTGCGCGGCATCCTCACCTTCATCTCGTCGTACCTGCTGAACTGGGTCGCGAACCGCGTGGTGCTCGACCTGCGCACGGCCATGTTCGACCGGCTGCTGCGCCTGCCGGCGCGCTTCTATGACGACCACACCTCCGGGTCGCTGCTCTCCAAGGTGGCTTACGACGTAAACGGCGTGAGCGGTGCGGCGACCACCGTGCTCACCGTGCTGGTGCGCGACTCGATCGCGGTGATCGGTCTTCTCGGCTGGCTGCTCTACCTCAATTGGCAGCTCACGCTCATCGCGTTCCTGATCGCCCCGCCGATCGGTCTCACCGTCCGTGCGATCGCCTCGCGGCTGCGCCAGATGGCGCGCGGCGCGCAGCGCTCGACCGGCGACCTGGTGCATGTGCTGCAGGAGGCGATCGAGTGCCACAAAGTCGTCAAGGTCTATGGCGGCGAGTCCTACGAGTCGCAGCGGTTCGTGGCGAGCGCGCAGCGGCTGCGCGGGTTCCTGATGCGCGAGCAGGTCGCGGCGGCGCTCACCACGCCGATCACCCACGTGCTCGCGGCCACCGCCGTGGCGGTCATCGTGTATATCGCGATGCAGGACACGCTCGCCACCCGCGCGACGGTGGGCGAATTCGCCTCCTTCATGACCGCGATGCTGATGCTGCTTGCGCCGATCAAGCATCTCACCGAGATGAATCCGTACATCCAGCGCGGCCTCGCGGCGGCGGAAAGCGTGTTCGGCCTGATGGATACGCCGCCGGAGGAAGACCGCGGCCGCATCGCCATCGGGCGCGCGCGCGGCGAGGTCGCCTTCGAAGGCGTGCACTTCACCTATCCGACGCGCGTCGAGCCGGCGCTTGCCGGCATCGACCTGCGCATCCGGCCGGGCGAGACGGTCGCGCTCGCCGGGCCCTCCGGCGGCGGCAAGACGACGCTCGTCAACCTCCTGCCGCGCTTCTATACACCCGCCGCGGGCCGCATCCTTCTCGACGGGCACGACATCCAGGCGCTGACCCTGGAGAGCCTGCGCACCAACGTCGCACTCGTCAGCCAGGAGATCGTGCTCTTCAACGACACGGTCTTCGCCAACATCGCCTACGGCCGCATGGCGGGCGCCTCCGAGAAGGAAGTGATCGCCGCCGCGGAAGCGGCGCATGCCATGAGCTTCATCCGCGAGACGCCCGAGGGCCTGAACACGCTCATCGGCGAGAACGGCCTGCGCCTTTCCGGCGGCCAGCGCCAGCGCCTGGCGATCGCGCGGGCGCTGCTGAAGAATGCGCCGGTCCTCATCCTGGACGAAGCCACCTCGGCGCTCGACTCCGAGTCCGAGCGCCAGGTGCAGGCCGCGCTCGACACGCTGATGCGGGGACGCACCACCATCGTGATCGCGCACCGGCTCTCGACCATCGAGCGCGCCGACCGCATCGCGGTGCTCGAGCGCGGCCGGCTCACCGAGCTCGGCAGCCACGCCGAGCTGCTTGCGCGCGACGGCGTTTACGCGCGGCTCTACCGCATCCAGTACGCCGCCAA
>DASQIG010000413.1:0-4682 GCA_035631735.1 Burkholderiales bacterium
AGCTCGCCCAGCACGCGGTCGCCCACGCGCCGCGCGCCGAGCTCGAGCAGCCGCGCCGCGAGTTCGCGCACCGAGCCGGTGAGTCGCCGCAGCAAGCGCTCGCGCACCGAGGGATGGTTGGCGAGGATCGCCCGGAATGCATCCGCCGGCATCGAGGCAAGCAGCGATTCGCGCACCGCCAGCACGTCGGCAAGGCGGCTGCGCCCGTCGATCGCGGAAAGCTCGCCGAACACCTCGCCCGCCGGCACGTCACGCAGGATCAGGCTGCGGCCGCGGGCGCCGGACGCGGCGACGCGCACCATGCCGGAGATCACGAAGTAGACGTCGCGGTCGGTGCCGTCGCGCCGGATGACGACGGCATTGCGCTTGCAGCGCGTCCAGGTGCACTGCTGCGCGATCTCGCGCAGGCTCGCCGTGTCGAGCCCCTTGAAGAGCTCGACCTTCTGCAAGCCGAGCAGCGCGGAAACCGGCGCCGCGGCCTTGTCTGTGCTCATGCGCCGCGCTTGCCCCGTCACCATGAATTCACTTTACCACCGACTATAATGGGCGCCCGATGGACACGCTCGCGCGCATCAAGGATCTCGCAGGCAAGGAGTTCTCGCTCGATGCGCAAGCGCTCGACCCGGCGGCGCCGCTCGACAAGCTCGGCATCGACTCGCTCTCTTTCATCGAGTTCATGTTCAAGGTCGAGGAGGAGTTCGGCGTGAGCGTCTCCGATGAGGACCTGAAGGGCATCCGGACGCTCGGCGATCTGGAGCGTCATATCGCCGCCGCGCTCACGGCCGCCGGCAAGGCCTGAGGGTCGCCGTGGCGCAGCGTCGCGTCGCGGTCACCGGGGCGGGAGTGGTGTCGCCCCTGGGGTGCACCCTCGAGGACTTCCACCGCGCGCTGTGCGAGGCGCGACCCGGCATCCGCAGGCTCGCGCCCGAGACCGTGCAAGGCTCGGGCGTGCAAGTGGGCGCGCTCACCGACTGGAAGCCGGCGCCGCTCCTTGCCGAGGCGGAAGCCGCCAACCTCGACCGCTCGACCCAGTTCGCGCTCGGCGCGGCCGCGCAGGCGATCTCGGCAAGCGGCCTCGATACCGCCGCTGGCGATCGGATCGGCGTGTACTGGGGCACGGGCTTGGGCGGCGCACACACGCTCGAGGTCGCGTACAAACAGGTGTACGGCGCCGGCCAATGGCGCATGCGGCCGCTCACCGTGGTGATGGCGATGAACAACGCCGCCGGTTCGAATGTCGCCGTGCGCCACGGCCTGCGCGGACCGTTCGCAAACTACGCCACCGCCTGCTCCTCCTCCGCGATGGCGCTCGGCGAGGCGATGCGCGCCCTCCAGGCCGGCCGCGCCGATGCCATCGTCGCCGGCGGCTCGGAAGCGCTGCTCACCCCTGGAACGCTCGCGGCATGGCAGGCGCTGCGCACGCTTGCCCCCGCCGACGCCGAGAACGCGGCGGCGAGCTGCAAGCCGTTCGACAAGCGGCGCAGCGGGCTGGTGCTCGGCGAAGGGGCCGCGGCGTTCGTGCTCGAGGACTACTCGCGCGCTGCCGCGCGCGGCGCGCCGGTACTCGCGATCCTCACGGGCTACGGCAACTCGTGCGACGCCGTGCACATCTCGCGGCCCGATCGCGATGGCCAGATACGGGCGATGCGCGAGGCGCTCGCCGATTCGGCGCTCGCCCCCGGCGCCATCGGCTACCTCAACGCGCATGGCACTGCCACTGCGGTGGGTGACGTCGTGGAAGCCGAGGCGATCAACGCGGTTTTCGGCGAGGCGGCAGCACAGCTGCCGGTGAGCTCCACCAAGTCGCTGCACGGGCATTTGCTCGGGGGCGCGGGTGCCCTGGAATTCGCGGCGGCGCTGCTGCCGCTGATGCGCGGCTGGCTGCCGCCGACCGCGTTCCTCGAGCAGCCCGATCCGGCTTGCAAGCTGCGGCACGTGCCGCTGCGTGCCGAACGGGTAGATCCGCCGCGAGCGGTGATGTCGAACTCGTTCGCTTTCGGCGGCTCGAACGTCGTGCTGATCGCCGAGCGCGCCTAGTAGCTACACTCCGGCCGGACGTAGCACTTGAACTCGACCACGTTGCCCGACGGGTCGACGACCATGAAAGTCTGGTGCTGGTGGGCGCTGTTCGCAAAGCGCACTGCCGGCCGCACCAGGAACTTGATGCCGAGCTTCTCGATGTGCGCCTTCATGCGGGTGAAATCCTCCATGCGCAGGAAGGTGAGCCCGTGGTGTCGTGGATAGGCGCGCGGATTGGGCTCGATCCCCCGGCGCTCGAGGTGGCACACCAGCTGCAGCACGCCCCCGAAGCTGAACGTCACGCGGTCCTTCAGCATGCGCACGGGCTGCGCGCCGAGCACCTGCGCGTACCAGCGGGCGGTCTCGTCGAGATCGCGGCAGGGGACGGCGACGTGCGCGATGTAGCGCCCGGCCGTGATCGGCGTGTTGTCCAGCAGGCCCGCGGCGGGCTCGACTTGCGCAGACTCGATCAGGTCTTCGGCCATGGCGCAAGTTTGCCGCCGTACGGCGAAGCGCGTGGTTAAAAGGTGTTGGTGGCCAAGGGCGGAATCGAACCACCGACACAAGGATTTTCAGTCCTCTGCTCTACCAACTGAGCTACTTGGCCGTGCCGGTCTGCGGGGAAGGCGCGGATTATACCTAGGCATGCAAAAGAAAAGGGCCCATCGCCGGGCCCTTTCCGGTGTTGCGGTTTGGCTTGCGCCTTACATGTCCATGCCGCCCATGTCGGGCATGCCGTGCGAATGGCCGCCGGCGGCCTTCTTCTCTTCCACCAGCTCGGCCACCATCGCGTCGGTGGTGAGCATCAGACCGGCGACGGACGCCGCGTTCTGCAGCGCCGTGCGCGCCACCTTGGTCGGGTCGATCACGCCCTGCTGCACGAGATCGCCGAACTCCTCGGTCTGCGCGTTGAAGCCGAAGTTGCCCTTGTTCTCGAGCACCTTGTTCAGCACCACCGACGGCTCGGCGCCGCTGTTGTCGACGATGATGCGCAGCGGCTCCTCCAGCGCCTTCATCACGATCTTCACGCCGGCATCCTGGTCGTGGTTCTCGCCCTTGAGCTTGCCCTCGAGCGCCTGCTTCGCGCGGATGAACGCCACGCCGCCGCCCGGCACGATGCCTTCCTCGACCGCGGCGCGGGTCGCATGCAGCGCGTCCTCGACGCGGGCTTTCTTCTCCTTCATCTCGACTTCGGTGGCCGCGCCGACCTTGATCACCGCAACGCCGCCGGCGAGCTTCGCCACGCGCTCCTGCAGCTTCTCCTTGTCGTAGTCGCTGGTCGCCTCGTCGATCTGCACGCGGATCTGCTTTACCCGGCCCTCGATCGCCTTCTTGTCGCCGGCGCCGTCGATGATCGTGGTGTTCTCCTTCGCCGACTCGACTTTCTTCGCGCGGCCCAGGTCCTTGACGGTGGCATTTTCCAGCTTGAGGCCGAGCTCCTCCGAAATCACCGTGCCGCCGGTGAGGATCCCCATGTCCTCGAGCATCGCCTTGCGACGATCGCCGAAGCCCGGCGCCTTGACCGCGACGGTCTTGAGGATGCCGCGGATGTTGTTCACCACCAGCGTGGCGAGCGCCTCGCCCTCGACTTCCTCGGCGATGATCAGCAGCGGCTTGCCCGCCTTCGCCACCTGCTCGAGGATCGGCAGCAGCTCGCGGATCGAGGAGATCTTCTTGTCGTGCAGCAGGATGTACGGATCCTCGAGCACCGCGATCTGCTTCTCCGGGTTGTTGATGAAGTACGGCGACAGATAGCCGCGGTCGAACTGCATGCCCTCGACCAGGTCGAGCTCGTTGTCGAGCGACTTGCCGTCCTCGACGGTGATCACGCCTTCCTTGCCGACCTTGTCCATCGCATCGGAGATGATCTTGCCGATGTTGGCGTCGGCGTTCGCCGAGATCGCGCCGACCTGGGCGATTTCCTTCGAGCTCGAGCAGGGCTTGGAGACCTTCTTCAGCTCGTCGACCACCGCGACGACCGCCTTGTCGATGCCGCGCTTCAGATCCATCGGGTTCATGCCGGAGGCGACGTACTTCATGCCCTCGCGCACGATCGCCTGGGCAAGCACCGTGGCCGTGGTGGTGCCGTCGCCCGCGACGTCGGAGGTCTTGGAAGCGACTTCCTTCACCATCTGCGCGCCCATGTTCTCGAACTTGTCCTTGAGCTCGATCTCCTTGGCGACCGACACGCCGTCCTTGGTGACGGTCGGCGCGCCGAACGAGCGCTCAAGCACGACGTTGCGGCCCTTGGGCCCCAGCGTCACCTTCACGGCGTCGGCCAGGATGTTCAGGCCATGAACCATCTTGGCGCGCGCGCCTTCGTGGAAACGGACTTCTTTTGCTGGCATTAGTCTCTCCTAGTTTCTGGGATTTGCTTACGCGCCTTCGATGACGCCCATGATGTCTTCCTCGCGCATCACGAGGAGCTCATCGCCTTTCACCTTCACCGTCTGGCCCGAGTACTTGCCAAACAGGATCTTGTCGCCCACCTTCACGTCGAGCGGGATCAATTTGCCGTTATCGTCTTTCTTGCCCTTGCCGACGGCGACCACTTCGCCTTGGTCGGGTTTCTCGGCAGCGGTGTCGGGGATGACGATGCCACCGGCGGACTTGCGCTCCTCTTCAATGCGCTTGACGATCACGCGGTCATGTAACGGACGAAT
>DASQIG010000414.1:0-3166 GCA_035631735.1 Burkholderiales bacterium
TCCCGTGATGGTCCCCGTCACGGCGCCCGGCCTTTGCGGCGCGTCTCCGTGCGACGCCGTGGAGCAGTGGCAGGACGTGGGGCCGGCGACGTTCGTGGACGGGACGCCCGCGACCTTCATCCACAGTTATGTGCCCTGCACGGTTTGGGGTAAATGCGATCAGTGGACGTTGAACGGGCATCTGCCGGCGGAAGTCGCGAGCGTGGTGACGAACCCCGATGGCACGACGAGCACGACGATCACGCCGATCCTCTATCTCGTGCACGTCACCGGCTCCGCGTGCGGTGGGTTCAACTGCGGCATCCAGCTCAACGATGCGTTGACGCTAGCCGCGGCCATCACGGCTCCGTATCACGCGCCGCCACCCACGTGTGGCGCGCCGGGCCTGCCGCCCTGCGACGAGTGATGGACTTCGATCCGATCGGCCGCTGGCTTGCTGGCCTTACTTCGCCTTGACCTGCTCCGCCCACGTCTTCGCGTCGCTCTTGCCGTCGACGAACGGCAGCACGGTCGACGCGAGCCGCCGTGAGGTGAAGATGTCGTAGTGGGTGAGGTCCGGCAGGATCGCGAGGCGGTTCTTCGACATATGCTCGCGCTGCCAGCCCGCGTCCTGGAGCCCTCCGCCGAGCAGCTGGTAGAACTTCACCATGTGCTCGGGCGTAATCATGTCGCTATCGGCGTAAACCAGCATCACCGGCATCTCGAGCTTCTTCACTTCCGCGGACCAGTCGTACTTCTGCCGCATCATGGCGCCCATCGTATCCAGCAGGCGTGGGAAGTCGTCCACCTTGGGCGCGACGGCAACGTATGACTTGTACATCGGCGTGTCCTTCATCATCGGCGCCATCTGCGCGGACACCGCGGCCTGCTGCGGTTTCATCTCCGCATAGAAGCCGTCGTCGGAGTAGGGCGCGGAGATCACGACCAGGCGCCGTACGCTCTGCGGCTGCTGGATTGCCATGCGCAGGGCGACTCCGCCCCCGAACGAGTAGCCGACGACATCGACGCGCTCGCGCCCAAGGCGCTTGACCAAGGCCGCCATGTCGTCACCCATCGATTGCAGGCTGAAAGGACGATCGCCCAGCGCGGTGCGCCCATGGCCCTGCAGATCCACCGCGATCACCTCGCGCTTCGCCGCGAGTGCCGGCAGCATTCCCCGCCGGAACATGTCGATTGAGCCGAGCCCGCCGTGCAGCAGCAGGAGAGGCTCGCCCTTGCCGTGAACCTCGTAGTAATAATCCACGCCATTGATCGGCAGGCGACCGCTCTTGACGGGCGCAGCGCCGCCCGCGGTGGATGCGATGGCGACAGCGACGGTGAAGAGTAAAGCGATGAGCTTGCGGGGCGACATAGCGGTCTCCTAGGAAAGTTTGTGCGCGGCGACGAACGCGAGCGTGCGGCGCGCCAGATACAGGAGGGTCGGCATGCTCGTCCGGCCCGGCATGATGAGCTCTGGCATTGCATACGGGCCGGTGGCCATTAGTTGTTCCCGCATCGTCCGACTCCTTTCAACCTCTAGTCGAACGGCGCGTGGGATTTCGACATCCGGGCGGATGTCGCACAATGTGTATTATGTTAAATCGGCTATCTTCCCCAGAAGGTCGGCTGAGAAGAGCCGTGGATTCAGCGGGTGCCGGGTCAGCACGCGGTTCTCCCCCATCTCGCGCGCATAGGCCAGCCAAGCGCGTGCTTTGGCTGAACTTACGGCTCCGACTCCAGTTCGATACTTCGGTTCGATGCCAAAAGCCGAGAAGGCACGGTCGTAGGCGATTTTCTGTAGTGCTTCTGCGAGTCGCTCGAGCTCTTCGCGGTCGTCGACAGGCGCGGGGGATTTGAGCAGACGCTCCCACGCTGCCGACTCGGCGGCGTAGGCGAGCGCCTGAAGCGGAGCGCCGCCGGCAAAGGCAAGCCAGCGCTCTGCGTTCTGCACGCCTTGGCCGGCGAGCCAGCGAAGCGCGACGTCCTGCGGCGGAATCGGAACCGGGACGGCAACGCAGCGGCTGCGCACGGTGGGTAGCAGCCGCGCCGGGCGGTGCGAGACGAGAATGAAGATCGCGCCGGCGGGCGGCTCTTCGAGGCTTTTCAGCAGCGCGTTGGCGGCGTTCGGGAGATAGAGGTCTTCCGCCGGGTGCAGGAGCGCCACGCGAAAGGCGCCGCGGTGCGAACGCAGGTTCAGGAAGTCGGCGAGGGCGCGGACCTGGTCCACCGTGATGAACAGGCTCGGCTGCTTCGTGCGCCGGGCAGGGGCCTCGCTCCCCTCCTCCTCCGCTTCCGGTTCCGGCGGCACCTTGGCGATCGCCTCGGGCTCCAGGCGTCGGAAGTCCGGATGGTTGCTGCCGAGATACCAGCGGCAGCCGTCGCATTTGCCGCAGGGACGCGCGGCGGGATCCGCGTGCTCGCAAAGGAGGAGCTGCGCAAGGCGCTCGGCGAGCGCCAGCTTGCCGACGCCACGCGGCCCGTGGATGAGCAGCGCGTGCGGCAGCCGGTCGCGCGCGCGCTTCAGTGACTCGAAAATCGGCTCGTTCCAGGGATGCATCAGAGACTTTCGAGCGCCGTCTTGATCTGCTCGCGCACGCCGTGCGCATCGCGCGAGGCGTCGATCACCACCATGCGCTCGGGCTCGGCCCTGGCGATGGCGAGATACGCGCCGCGCACGCGCTCGAAAAAGGCGCGGTCCTCGCGCTCGAAGCGATCGAGCGGCCGGCCCGCCTTGGCGAGCCGCGCGGCGGCGACTTCGTACGGGCAGTCGAAGACCAGCGTTCGCGTTGGGCGCACGCCCGGATGCGCGGCCTCGGCGAGGCGCGTGATCAGCTCGCTGCTCACGCCCTTGCCGGCGCCTTGATAGGCGGCCGTAGCGTCCGTAAAGCGATCGCAGATCACCCATTGACCCGATGCCAGCGCCGGCTTGATGACGCGCTCCACGTGGTCGGCGCGGGCGGCGAACATGAGCAGCGTCTCGAGGATGGGCGACATCGCGTGGCTGAGGATCGTCTGGCGCAGCCGCTCGGCGAGGTCGGTGCCGCCCGGCTCGCGCGTGACGATCACGTGCACGCCTTTCGTGCGGATCGCGTCGGCGATGAACTCGATGTGGCTCGACTTGCCGGCGCCGTCGACGCCTTCGAGCGTCAGGAACTTCATTTCCGCGGACGGCGGCCGCCGAGCTGGT
>DASQIG010000415.1:0-3105 GCA_035631735.1 Burkholderiales bacterium
GCGTCGAGCAGCGCGCCATGCAGCGTGCGCTGCGCGTTGTCCACGAAATAGCGCTCGCAGAGCGCATCGAGCGTGTTCTTTTTGCCCGGATGCAGCTCGCGCGCATGGGCGAGCGTATCGGTCACCTTGGCGACGTGGTCCACGAGCCGTCCGTGCCCCGCACGACCGAGCTCCAGGTCGAGAAACTCGACATCGAACTCGGCGTTGTGGATGATCACCTCGGCACCGGCCACGAAATCCAGGAATTCGCGCGCGATATCGACGAATTTCGGCTTGGCGCGCAGGTCCTCGAGCGTCAGGCCGTGCACACGCGTCGCGCCGAGGTCGACGTCGCGCTCCGGATTGAGATAGGCGTGGAACGTCCGCTCGCTCAGGCGCCGCGAGAGCACCTCCACACAGCCGATTTCGATGATGCGGTCGCCGAGGTTGGCGTTGAGTCCCGTGGTTTCCGTGTCAAGCACGACCTGGCGCGTCATTGTTGTTGGGTATCCCCCGATTTGCGAGAGCGTCAGCGCGCTCGTTCTCCGGATGGCCGGAATGTCCGCGCACCCAGTGCCACTCTACCTGATGTTTGGCGGCGAGCTGGTCGAGCTCATGCCAGAGGTCGATGTTCTTCACCGGCTTCTTGTCGGCCGTGCGCCAGCCGCGGCGTTTCCAGTCGTGGATCCAGGTCGAGATGCCCTTCTGGACGTAGAGCGAGTCGGTATACAGGCGCACGCGGCTCGGGCGCTTGAGCGCCTCGAGCGCGCGGATCACGGCCATGAGCTCCATGCGGTTGTTGGTGGTGTCGGCCTCGCCGCCGAAGATCTCCTTCTCGGCCCCCTTCGCGCGCAGCACGGCGCCCCAGCCGCCGGGGCCGGGATTACCGCGGCAGGCGCCGTCGCTGTAGATCTCCACGACATCGTCAGTGCCCATGGTGGTTCTTGTGGCTGCGCTGCGAGACCGGAGCCAGCGAGCGGCGCCGCGCGCGCTCCACGCGCCAGGCGGGCGTGACGAGCCGCATGCCGTGCACGCGCTTCACGGCGCGGATCACGTAGAGGCCGCCGAGCACCGGCCACCAGCGCGCGCCGGCCTTTTCCATGAACGCGAAGCGGTCGAGCCAGAGCTGCTGCCGGAACGGCGGCGCGTAGCAGCCGAATTTCCCGCCGTTGATCTCGAAGCCGAGCACGCGCAGCCAGTCGCGCAGGCGCAGAAGGCCGATCATGCGCGCGTCCCATGGCACCTCGGTGCGGCGGCGGCGCGATGTGAAAAGCTGCCGCAGGCGCCAGAGCGACGCCGTGTTGAAGCCGGAGATCACGATCTGGCCCTCCGGCATCAGGACGCGCTCGGCTTCGCGTAATACTTCATGCGCGTTGGGGTGGAACTCGAGCACATGCGGCAGCACGACGAGATCGACGCTTTGCGAGGCGAGCGGCAATTGCAGCGGATCGGCGGCGATCGCCGCCCCTGGCTCCAAGGCGAGCGTGATGCGGAAGCGGACGCGGTTCTGCCGCAGGAAATCGACTTCCGGCAGGCCGACCTGTACTGCCCGGAAACCGAACACATCATCTACAGCGCTGTCAAACTGGGCAAGCTCCCAGCCGAGGACATAGGCCCCTTGGGGTGTGCCAAACCACCCGGAAAGAGACGAGCGCTCGCCGTTATACTTCTGCGCCCCGTTCTGCACGAAGGGTTGTCGCATCAACATGGAGATCGTGCCGGTCAAAGCGTTCAAAGACAACTACGTCTGGACGCTGCGCAACCAGACGCACGCCGCGGTCGTCGACCCCGGCGAGGCGCGGCCGGTGCTCGACTATCTCGGGCGGGAGAATCTCAAGCTCGCCGCGATCCTTGCGACGCACCATCACCCGGACCACGTCGGCGGCGTCGCGGAGCTCGTGCAGCACTACCGTGTGCCGGTGTACGGGCCGCGCAACGAGCCGATTCCGATGCTTACGCAGCCGCTCGGTGAAGGCGATCGCATCAGCATCCCGGAGCTCGGCGTGAGCTTCACGGTGCTCGACATCCCGGGCCACACGCGCGCGCACATTGCCTATTATGGGGCAGCCTCGCTTTTCTGCGGCGACACGCTGTTCGCCTGCGGCTGCGGCCGCCTGTTCGAAGGCACGCCAGAGCAGATGTACGCGTCGCTCTCCAAGCTCGCCGCGCTTCCCGACGACACGCAGGTCTACTGCGGGCACGAATACACGCTCGCCAACATCGGGTTTGCCAGGGCGGTCGAGCCCGGGAACCGCGCGCTCTCCGCGCGCGAAGCACGCGACCGCCGGCTGCGCGATGCGGGCAAGCCGACCGTGCCGAGCACGCTCGCGGACGAGAAGGCGACCAATCCGTTCCTGCGCTGCCGCGAGCCCGCGGTGATCGAGTCGGCAAACAAGTATCTCGGCGCGCGCCTGGCCGACCCGGTGCGCGTGTTCGCCGCGATCCGCGACTGGAAGAACCGGTTTTGAGGCTGCGCGCGCTCCTGGCTGCGGCAGCCGCGGCACTCCTGCAGGCGTGCGGCTCGACGCCGCCAGCAAGCGATCTGCCGCCCAACGCGCAGGACGAAGGCGCGGCACCGGCGAGCACGCCGGCGCCGGCCGCGCCGGCCGCGCAGGCCGCGCAAGCCCCAGCGCCCGCCGCGGCGCCGGCCAAGCCGCAGAGCGAGACCCCCTTCGAGGGCGCACGCGCCACGGTCAGCCCGCGCGAGCGCATAGCGACGATCGATCGCACGATCCCGCCGGACGACCTCTGGCAGCGCATCCGCCAGGGCTTCGCCATGCCCGACATCGACAACGCGCTGGTGCGCGAGAAGATGGCCTACTACGCGGCGCGGCCCGAGTACCTGCAGCGCACCTTCGATCGCAGCCGCATGTACCTGTTCCATATCGTGGAGGAGCTCGAGAAGCGCGGCATGCCCACCGAGATCGCCCTCCTGCCGATGGTCGAAAGCGCGTTCAACCCGATGGCGTACTCACGCGCGCACGCCTCGGGCATCTGGCAGTTCATCCCGGGCACCGGGAAGCGCTGGGAGCTGCAGCAGAACTGGTGGTACGACGCCCGCCGCGACATCGTCGACTCGACCAATGCCGCGCTCGACTATCTCCAGTACCTCTACGAGATGCACGG
>DASQIG010000416.1:0-6415 GCA_035631735.1 Burkholderiales bacterium
GTTCGTGAACGCGCTCGCCTGGATCTCGCACCGCGAGGACCACCACCCGGACCTGCTGGTCGGCTACAACAAGTGCCGCGTCGAGTACTCGACGCACGCGATCGGCGGGCTGTCGGAGAACGATTTCATCTGCGCCGCCAAGTGCGACGCGCTCTTCGATCTCTGATGAAGCGCGTTTTCGGCTCTTTCAACCAGACGACCGTCTACCACGCGAGAAACCTGCTCGAGGCGGCCGGTATTGCGGTGCTGGTGCGCAATGCCGCCCTCTCCTCGGCGATGGGCGAGCTGCCACCGGCCGAATGCGAAGCGCAGCTCTGGGTGCTGGACGACGCGGACGCGCCGCGCGCCGAGGAGCTGCTCCGCCCGCCGGCGCCAGGACCCGATTGGACGTGCGCCTGCGGCGAGAGGCTGGGCGCGCAGTTCACGCAGTGCTGGCGCTGCGGCGCCTACCGACAGCCCTAACTAGAGGAGCCGCGCCACCGTGAGGATCACGAGCGCGAACACCCAGACGACCACGGCGCGCCACAGGAGGCCCACGGTGCTGTCGAGGAACGGGCCCTCGGCGGGCTCGCCCACGCCGAGCTCGGGGCGCGGCTGCATGCCGTCGACGTCCTGCACCGGCATCCCCAGGCGCACGCCCATGGCACCGGCGCCCGCGGCAAGCACGATGCCGGCGTTCGGATCGAACCAGGTGCGCGCCTGCGTGCGCCAGCAGTACACCGCGTCCTCGAAGTCGCCCACGACGGCAAACGCCGCGGCGGTGAGGCGCACCGCCGGCCAGTCGAGCACGTGGAAGGCGCGGTTGGCGAACTCGCCGAACCCGCCCAGCTCCTTCCAGCGCCAGGCGAAGTAGGCGGCGAGCCGGTAGAGCACGGCGCCGCTCGGGCCCGGCAGCAGCAGGTACCAGAGCAGCACGCCGAACACGTGCCGGTGCGAGGCGAGCAGCGCCTCCTCGATCGCGAGCCGGATGACCTCCTCGCGCGGGCGCACCACGCCGGAAGCGCCGCGCCAGTGCTCGAGCGCCGCGCGCGCCCGCTCGACGTCGCCCGACTTCACCGCGACCTGGATGTCGGTGAAGTAGTGGCTGAACTGGCGGAAGCCGAGCGTGAGGTAGAGCACCGCGATGTTGAAGGCGAGCGCGAGCAGCGGATGGACCGCGTAGAGCGCGATATGCAGCAGCAGCGCGAGCGCGGCCAGCGGCAGCACGGCAACCAGCCACGCGATCACGCCATGGTGGCGCTCGCCGCCGTTGAACGACTGCTCGAGCCAGCTCGCCCACGCGCCGAGCGTGCCCTGCACCGCCAGGCGATGGCCGAGCGGCCGCCATTGCTCGATGACGAGCGCGGCGATGATCGCGACAACGCTCATGGGCGCATTCTAGGCGGCGAGCTGGCGGTAAAGGTTAACCAGCATCCCCGCGGTCGCGCCCCAGATGACGCGGCCGTGATGCTCGATCACGTAATAGGTCGCCATGCGCGCGCCGAACTGGCGGCTCTCGCGGCGATAGTTCGCCGGCTCGAGCAGGAAAGCGAGCGGCACCTCGAAGATTTCGTCGACCTCGCGCGCCTCGGGCACCAGCTCGAGCGGCGGCTGGATCAGCCCGATCACCGGCGTGACGCGAAAGCCGGTGCGCGTGTAGTACTCGGGCAGCTGCCCGAGTATTTCCACCCTGCTCGCCGGGAGCCCGATTTCCTCTTGCGCCTCGCGCAGCGCGGTGTGCTGCGGGCCGGCGTCGCCCGCCTCGGTGCGGCCGCCGGGAAAGCTCACCTGCCCGGAGTGCGCCTTGAGCTGCGTCGTGCGGCGCGTGAAGAGCACGCTGAAGCCCTCGGGATGCGCGATGATCGGCACGAGCACCGCAGCAGGTGTAGCGCCGGCCTGCTCGCGTCCGGTGCCATCGTCGCCATAGACTGCGGCGGCGGGCGCCGCCGCGCGCGCCAGGCGCCGGCGCAGCTCGCTGGCGTCAAGCTCCACGGGAGGAAACCGCCGCCGCGTTCGCCTTCCACTGCCCTGCCGACATGAAGAAGATCGACCAGCCCCTCGCCAAGGCGATGGCGATCCTCAATATCAAATAGCCTCAGGGAACAAGAATCACCGACCCGGTGGTCTTGCGCCCCTCGAGATCGCGGTGCGCGTTGGCCGCTTCCTCGAGCGGGTAGCGCGCCGTGGTCTCGATCTTTACAGCGCCGGACTTCACGGCGTTGAACAGATCGGTCGAGCGCTTGACCAGGTCGGCGCGCGCGGCGATGTAGGTGCCGAGCGTCGGCCGCGTAACGTAGAGCGAGCCCTTGGTGGAGAGGATGCCGAGGTTCACCGCCGGCACCGCGCCGGAGGCGTTGCCGAACGACACCATCAGCCCGCGCGGCTGCAGGCAGTCGAGCGAGCCGTCCCAGGTCGACTTGCCGACCGCGTCGTAGACCACCGGCAGCTTCTTGCCCTTGGTGAGCTCCTTCACCTTCTCGACGAAGTTCTCGGTGCTGTAGTTGATGACGTGCCTGTAGCCGTGCGCCCTGGCGAGCTTCGCCTTCTCGTCGGAGCCCACCGTGCCGATGGGGGTGACGCCGAGCTTCTTCAGCCACTGGCCGGCGATCAGCCCGACGCCGCCGGCGGCCGCGTGCCACAGCACGCTCTCGCCTTTCTTCACCTTGTAGGTGGAGAAGATGAGGTAGTGCACGGTCATCCCCTTCAGCAGCATCGAGGCGGCCTGCTCGTCGCTGATGCCCTTGGGCACTTTCACCACGCGCTCGGCGGGCACCAGGCGCGCCTCGCAGTAGGAGCCGGGTAGCCCGGTATAGGCCACGTGGTCGCCGACCTTCAGGTCCTTGACGCCCTTGCCGAGCGCTTCGACCACGCCCGCGCCCTCGTTGCCGGCGATCGCCGGCGTCTGCATCGGATAGAGCCCTGAGCGCTGATAGGTGTCGACGAAGTTGACGCCGATCGCGCTATGCCGGATGCGGATCTGGCCCGGCCCCGGGTCGCCGACCGGCACGTCGTCGACCTGAAGCACTTCGGGGCCGCCCTGCCTGTGAAAACGGATTGCCTTTGCCATTCTGCTGGTCTCCCGTGGATTGGACTGCCTATTCTTTGCGCGGTGCGTCGCCGCCGCCGACGTTGCGCATCGCCTGCAGCGCCGCGCGCTGCAGCTCGAGGCCCTGGATCGAGAACTTCACCATGTTGAGGTTCATGTTGAGCCACGCCTCGACCGAGCGCAGCTCGGCGATACGCTTCTCCACTTCCTGCGGATCGAAGGTCGGCATCGCCATGCCGGGCAGCGGCACGCCCAGGCCGCCCCACAGGCGCCGGAACATCTCGAAAGGGTCTTGCGGCGGCGGCGCCGGGTCAGGCATAGGCCCTTTCTTCCGGCAGCGCGAAGAACTCGCGCACCTCGGACTCGCGGCTGATGGTGTCCTGGTAGCCGAGATCGATCAGCGCGCGGCAGAACGATTCCTCGAAGAGCAGATAGCTCGCCAGGTTGGATCCCGAGCGGTGCAGCGCCCCCGTGGGCTTCAGGATGAAGCGCACGGTGCCCGGCAGCTCGTGCAGGAAGCGCGCGGCGATGCGCTCGATCGGCTGCGACGGCGTGATGAACAGCACCTTCACCGGCCGCAGGTTGACGTTGGAGTCCGCCAGCCGCTCGGGCGGGATCAGCTTCACCGTGCGGTTGATGCGCTCGAGGCGCTCGATGTCCACGGCGAGGCTGTCGAGGAAGATCGAGTTGAGCGCGTGGCCCGCGATCTGCGCGAGCGACGGGTAGATGGTCGAGCGCGCGCGGTTCGCATCCTGCGCCTGGCGCCCGGTGCCGACGATCAGCACGCGGTCGGCGCCCAGGTGCAGCGCCGGCGAGACCGGCGCGATCTGGCGCATCGAGCCGTCGCCGAAGTATTCGCGGTGCACCTTGACCGCCGGGAAGATGAAGGGCAGCGCGGCCGAGGCGAGCAGGTATTCGGCGTTCAGCGTCACCGCGGCGCCGATGCGCTGGTTGCGCTCCCAGCCGGCGAGCTCGCGGCCGCCCTGGAAAAAGGAGACGCTCTGGCCGGTGGTGTAGCCCGATGCGGTCACGCACACGGCGTAGAGCGCCCCCGCATCGATGTTCGTCTGGATGCGCTCGAACGCCAGGTTCCTGGTCAGCATCGCCGCGAGCGGCGTGTTGTCGAGCAGCGCGATCGGGTTGTGGCGCGATATCAGCATCATCGCCGCGAGCCAGCGTGCGCCGCTTTTCATGATGTGCCACGCGTCCGTGCGGTAGATGTGGTGGCAATGCATGTTCTCCCACTGCTCGAGCAGCGTCGCCACCGCGCCTGAGAAGTCGTCGGCGAACACCGCGAGCGTCGTCGCGTTGACGGCGCCGGCGGAAGTGCCGCAAAGGATCGGGAACGGGTTCTTGTTCGGCGCGCCGAGCACGTCGCGCACTGCCTTCACCACGCCCACCTGGTACGCGGCGCGCGCGCCGCCGCCGGTGAGGACCAGCCCCGCTCGCGGCCGCGCCCGGCCCGCGTGCAGCGGGGCGATCATGGCGCTGAGCGCATCCATCAGAAGAGGCTCTCCTGGGCGCGCGGCGCGTTCGCGTCCGCCACGGCGAGCGCGCTCATGTTGACGATGCGCCGCACGGTCGCCGAGGGCGTGAGGATGTGCGCCGGGCGCGCGGCGCCGAGCAGCATCGGCCCGACGGTGACGCCGCCGCCGGCGGCGGTCTTCAGCAGGTTGAACGAGATGTTCGCCGCGTCGAGCGTCGGCATCACCAGCAGGTTCGCTTCCCCGCGCAGCCGCGCGCGCGGGAACACGCGCATGCGGATTTCCTCCGAAAGCGCGGCATCGCCGTGCATCTCGCCCTCGATCTGCAGGTCGGGCGCGCGCTCGGTAACGAGCGCGAGCGCCGCGCGCATCTTGCGCGCCGAGGGCGTGTCGATCGAGCCGAAGTTGGACGCCGAAAGCAGCGCCACCTTGGGCACGATGCCGAAGCGGCGCACCTCGTCCGCGGCGAGCAGCGTCATCTCGGCGATCTGCTCGGCGTCCGGGTCGTTGGTGACGTAGGTGTCGCAGATGAACAGGGTGCGCGTCGGCAGGAGGATGGCGTTCATCGCCGCGTAGTGGCGCACGCCGGGCCGCAGGCCGATCACCTGGTCGATGTAGCGCATGTGCTCGGCGAACATGCCGAGCGTGCCGCAGATCATCGAGTCGGCCTCGCCCTTGTGCATCATCATCGCGCCGATCAGCGTGGTGCTGCGGCGCATCTCGATGCGCGCGTATTGCGGCGACACGCCGCGGCGCTCGGCGAGCTGCTGGTAGGTGGTCCAGTAATCGCGGTAGCGCGGGTCGAACTCCGGATTCACCAGCTCGACCTCATGCCCGGGGCGCACTCGCAGGCCGAGGCGCTCGAGGCGCTGCTCGACCACCTGCGGCCGGCCGACGAGGATCGGGCGCGCGAGGCCTTCGTCGACCACGACCTGCACCGCGCGCAGCACGCGCTCGTCCTCGCCCTCGGCGTACACGACGCGCCGCGGCTGCGCTTTCGCCGCGCTGAACAGCGGCTTCATGATCAGGCCGGACTGGTAGACGAACTGCGCGAGCGACTGCCGATACGCCTCGATGTCGGCGAACGGGCGTGTCGCGACGCCCGATGCCATCGCCGCCTGGGCCACCGCCGGCGCGACGCGCGCGATGAGCCGCGGGTCGAAAGGCCGCGGGATGATGTACTCAGGCCCGAAGCTGATCGTCTCGATGCCGTAGGCGAGCGCCACCTGCTCCGAGGTCTCGGCTTGTGCGAGCTCGGCGATGGCGCGCACCGCCGCGAGCTCCATCTCGGTGGTAATGGTGGTGGCGCCGACATCCAGTGCTCCGCGGAAGATGAATGGGAAGCACAGGACGTTGTTCACCTGGTTCGGGTAATCAGAGCGCCCGGTGGCGATCACGCTGTCCGGGCGCGCCTCGCGCGCGAGCTCCGGCAAGATCTCGGGCTCGGGGTTGGCGAGCGCCAGGATCAGCGGGCGCGCCGCCATCTTCTTCACCATTGCGGGCTTTAGCACGCCGCCGGCGGAGAGGCCGAGGAACACGTCGGCGCCGTCGATCACGTCGTCGAGCGTGCGCGCGCGCGTGTCCTTCGCGTAGCGCTCCTTGTCGGGGTCCATCAGCTCGCGCCGGCCCTTGTAGACCACGCCGTTGATGTCGGTGACGAGGATGTTGGCGAGCGGCAGGCCCATCTTCTGGAGCAGATCGAGACAGGCGAGCGCCGCGGCGCCGGCGCCGGAAGCGACCAGCTTCACTTCCGCGATGCGCTTGCCCACGACCTTGAGCCCGTTGTAGATCGCTGCGCCCACGGTGATGGCGGTGCCTTGCTGGTCGTCGTGTAACACCGGGATCTTCATGCGCCTGCGCAGGAGGCGCTCGACGATGAAGCACTCGGGCGCCTTGATGTCCTCGA
>DASQIG010000417.1:0-1693 GCA_035631735.1 Burkholderiales bacterium
CGAGTCGGTGCTCACCTGCGACCCGGACTACGTCATCCTCGGCATGTCGTCGGAGACGTTCTGGGACGGCATCGAGGGATCCCGCAAGCTCGCGCGCAAGCTACGAGGCGTCGCGAAGCGCGGCGTCGCCATGGGCTCGGACGCCTGCCGTGCGGCGCTGCGCGCCTACGGGCGCGGCATCCGCCGGCTCGGCGTGGTGACGCCGTACATGCCGGCGGGCGACCGCCAGGTGGTGCGCTTTTTCAGCGAGTGCGGATATCAGGTGGTGAATCTGCTCGGCCTCAAGTGCAGGAGCCCGACTGCCATCGCGCGAGTGACGCCGTCGGAGCTGCGTGATGCGATCACGCGCGTGAACCGCGGGCGCGTGGACGCGATCGTGCAGGTCGGCACCAACCTGGCGTGCGCGAGCGTCGCGGCGACGGCGGAGTTCTGGCTTGACAAGCCCGTGATCGCGATCAACGCCGCGACCTACTGGTACGCGCTGCGCGACTACGGCATCAGGGATCGGATTCCCGGCTGGGGGTCGCTCCTGGCCGAGCACTAGCGGGCGGCTTTGGCTCCGGCAACTGCCCGATGATCACAGCGAGCGCGGGCTTGAAGGACGTGCTGCGCGTGCCGCTCGGGCGCCTGCGCAACCGGCGGCTACGGCCGCGCTGAGCGCCTCAGCAGCCTGCCAACGGGCGCCGCGCCAGCGGCCGGCTCAGGCCTTTGTCGCGGTCGATTTCTCGCAGTGCGACGTCGTAGATGTCCTGCTTATAGCGCACGGCAAGCTCGTACTGGTAGCCGGCGCGCGGCGTGAGAAGCGTGCCGACGCTCGTCGAGCGCGAGCCCGCCATGAATGACGATGTGTCGAAACTGACGACGAGATAGCTCGGCCGGCCCGCGGGCACTCCGACATCGAGGCTCGCACGATCGAGCGCAAGCGTGCCGTCGTAGCGCGTGGCGCACTCGCCGCTCACCGCGTGCACATGCAGTGCCGCGCGTACGCCGCGCTCGGTCTGCGTAACAACGTGCACGTTTTTCGGCGCGTCGTTCGGATAGGTCTTCAATCCCGAGCAGGCCGCGGCCAGCGCGAGCAGTGCCACGGCCGGGCAGACGAGGCGGTTCATCGCTTGGTCATATCGGGGCAGCCGACGTTTTCGCCGGTGGCCCAGCCCGTGATGGCGCGGATGATGGTGCTCGAGCCCATGGTCGGCGCGTAGATGTCGATGCGCGTGCGGTTGCGATCGAGCGGCGTCGCGTCGGCGACGACGAAGTAATCGCCCCCCTCGGGCACCTTGCCCGGCACGATGACATTGCCCTTGAAGGAGCGCTGCACGTGCAGCTCGGCTTTCTTTTCCGTCACCACCACCGTCGGCTTGTAGGTCGTGAGGACGTTGATGTTGCTCGTCGAACTCGTCTCGACCGTGCGTACCGCGACATCGAGGCACTCCGGCGCCTTCGCCTGGAAGGTCTTCGCCACCTCACGGAAGGGACGGTTCGCTTCGAAGGTCTGGACCTTGGCGAACGATGACGCCGGCACGTACTGCCTGAATTCCTGCGCATTCTGCGGGTGCTGCACGGCGCAGGCGGCAAGCAGGAGCGCGCTCGCCGCAAGGAGCTTCGCCTTCATTGTTGTTCTCCCTCTGGTGGTCAGGCAGCGCGCACGTTATGCCGGAGTGGTGTGCGGCGCAATTTAATGCGTCACGGTGCC
>DASQIG010000418.1:0-2179 GCA_035631735.1 Burkholderiales bacterium
TCCACGCGCCGCACGCAGGTGCCCGAGGTCGGGCGCGGGCAGATGTACAAGCCCTACCAGCGCCCGCGGCCGGAGATCGTCGGCACCGTCGTCGCGCCGCACTCGAAGGGCGTGATCGCGATGGGCGAGCGCGACTTCCATCCGCTCTCGGCGAATTTTCTCCTGCCGCACTGGCTGCCGAGCCACTGGGCGAACTACTGCGCCGGCAAAGAGCGCGCGGGAGCGAAGGCGGAGCCGAACGACTGGCGCGTGGCGCGCACCATCTTCGTCGCGGACGACGACAAGACTGCGGAACGTTACGGCCGCGAGGATGCGAGCAGCCCGTACCGCTACTACTGGGACAAGCTGCGCGGCAACATGATGCGGGCCAAGCGCCACGTGATCTTCAAGCGGCATCCCGAGGAAGACGACAGCGCGGTAACGCTCGAGCGGCTGCTGGATGAGCTGGTGATTTGCGGCACGCCGGCGAAAGTGGCCGATCGGCTGCTCGCGCTACGTGAACAGGCCGGGCCGTTCGGCGAGATCTGCTACGCCGGCATGGATTGGGTCGATGCGCGTCTCGCGCGCCGCTCGATGGAGCTGATGGCGACGCAGGTCATGCCTCGCATCAATACGGCAATCAAATGAGAAAAATAGGGACTGTCCGGGACTGTCCCTATTTAAGGGCGCGGTAGAGGAACGGCAGCGAGACGTCCATCCGGTAGTCGACGTCGGAGTGGTCGTCGTCGAACTCCTCGTAGGCGTGCCGGATGCCGGCTTCGCTCAGGCGCTTGGAGAGGATGCGCGCGCCGTAGTGGATGTGGAACTGGTCGCGCCAGCCGCAATCGATGTAGATGCCGCGCAGGCTTTTCAGGTTTTGCCGGTAGCGCTGCACCAGGTTGATCGGATCGTGCTGCCGCCAGCGCGCCCAGCGCTCGGGCAGCGGCTCGCCCGATTCCAGGTTAAAGGGCACGCGAAAGCCATTCGGCGCGCGCGGATCGGGATCGTAGGTCGCGGCCATGCAGAGGTTCATGATGCACAGCGTTTCCTTCGCCGGCACCTTCTCCTTCTTCCACACCGATTGCAGGAAGCGCTTGATGCGCCCGTCGTCCATGCCGGCGGCGAGGCGCCGGTCGCTCGAGGCCGCGCGCGCGTCGTAGCGCCCGGGCCTGCGCTTGGGCAGCCGGTGCTTGCCGAGCTCGTTCAGCGTGTTCGGCCAGTCGTGCCAGTAAACGAAGTCGAAGTACGCGTCGCCCGAGTGGTCCGCGATCGCGCCCCAGTAGCGCGCGTACTTCATGCCGTGGAGGATGGCGCCGTAGCCGCCGGACGACTTGCCGAAGCAGCCGCGATGCTCGCGGCGCCCGAGCGTGCGGAACTGGCGATCGACGAACGGGATGAGCTCGCGCGTGAGGTAGTCGGCGTAGTCGCCGATCGCCGAAGAGTTGACGTACTGGTTGCCGCCAAGGGCGGTGAAGCAGTCGGGGAAGACGAAGATCGCCGGGCCCATCTTCCCTTCATGGATGAGGCGCGCGGCCCGCTCGGGGACGTTGTAGCCGAAGTTCTTCCAGGCGACGTGGCTGAGCCCGGAACCGGTAAAGCCGACGAGGTCGAAGAGCACCGGGAAACGGCGCAGCCGCGCGCGCTCGTCGTCGTATTGGGGCGGCAGCCATACCGCGAGCTTGCGCTTGTAAGGGTCGCCGAGCGGGTTGTCCCGGAGTATTTGCGAGTGATGCTCGAGCACGACAAGCGTGCCCGGCTTGCCTAGCGGACGTTTCAGCATGGGGCATGCATTTTGCACATCTGAAGCATCAGGTGAATAGCGCACAACCGCACCCCGCAGCCGGTCACTGCGGCGCGCGAGCGCGCCGCGCCACACTGCGCCATCGCAAACAAAAGGGGGAGCCTGCAATGCGCAAGCTCACGATCGACGAAATCCAGCGCGATGCCGCCCGGCGAGGCGGACGCTGCCTGTCCGAGAGTTACGTCGACAGTCTCACGCTGATGGAATGGGAGTGCGCCGAGGGCCACCGCTGGCGCGCGGTAGCACACGCGATCCGGCAGGGCCACTGGTGCAAGCGCTGCGCCGACGAGCGGCTGCGTCACCCGCAGCGCACGGTGCACGAGCTCGCCGCGATGCGAGGGGGGAAGTGCCTGGCCGAGCGCTACACCAACAGCCAGGCGAAGCTCGACTGGGAATGCC
>DASQIG010000419.1:0-2262 GCA_035631735.1 Burkholderiales bacterium
CGGCGCATCGCCTTCGACACGGCAAAGGAGCTCGTTCTGTTCGCGCGTGAGCATGGCACCTCTCGGAAATGCGCGGCAAAGATATACTTAGGTACCTAAGTATATTTCGCGATGATACCGCCGTGCCCCCGCTGAAGACAACGCGCCTCGGCGCCGCCGGGCTCGGCCGCGCTTTCATGCTGATGGCGCCGACGCTGGCCGCCGACCAGCGGGTGGCACTCGTCGCCGCGGCGGACCCCCGGTCCGAGGCGCGCGCGCAGTTCGAGCGCGACTTCGGTGGCCGCGCCTACGCCACGGTGGCAGAGCTCTGCGGCGATCAAGGCGTGGACGTTGTTTACGTTGCAACGCCGCACCAGTTTCATGCCGAGCACGCACGCCTGGCCTTCGCGGGCGGCAAGCATGCGCTGGTGGAAAAGCCGATGGCGCTCACGCTCGCGGAATGCCGCACCATGATCGAGGCGGCGCAGGCGGCGGGCCGCCACCTCATCGTGGGCCACAGCCACAGCTACGACGCACCGATCCGCCGCACGCGCGAGCTCATCGCGAGCGGCGCCTACGGCCGCCTGCGCATGATCACGGCGCTCAACTTCACCGACTTCCTGTATCGCCCGCGCCGGCCCGAGGAGCTCGACACCGCGCGCGGCGGCGGCGCCGTGTACAACCAGGCGGCGCACCATGTCGATATCGTGCGGCTGCTCGCCGGCGGCCGTGCCAGGAGCGTACGGGCGCAGACCGGCGCCTGGGATCCGGCGCGGCCCACCGAAGGTGCGTACAGCGCATTGCTCACGTTCGAGGACGGGGCGGTCGCCGCCATCACGTACAGCGGCTACGCGCACTTCGATTCGGACGAGTTTTGCGGCTGGATCGGCGAAAGCGGTGCTCGCAAGGACCCGGCGAACTACGCTGCGGCGCGCCGCGCGCTCACGGGCGATGAGACGCAGCTCAAGAACCAGCGCAACTATGGCGGCGCGCAGCAGGCGCAGCCGGCGCGCGCGCTGCTGCATCAGCATTTCGGCGTGCTCATCGCCTCCTGCGAGCACGCCGACCTGCGGCCGCTGCCCGAGGGCGTGTGGATCTACGCCGATGGCGAGCGAAGACTTGAAGCGCTGCCGGCGCCCAGGGTGCAGCGCGCGGAGGTGATCGACGAGCTCTACGCGGCGGTGGTCGAGGGCCGGCCGCCGGTGCACGACGGCGCCTGGGCGCTCGCCACCACCGAGGTATGCCTCGCGATCCTGCAATCGGCCGCCGAGCAGCGGGAAATCACGCTACGAAACCAGACCGCATTGCGCACCTGACGAAGGAGGCGTGGCGCGGCTTCGTGCGCGCGCTGCAGACGCGGCTCGCCACGCACGGCGTCTCGTTCGGGCACTGGACGTTCCTGCGCATACTGTGGGAACGCGACGGCCTCACGCAGCGCGAGCTCTCCGACGAGGCGGGCGTGATGGAGCCCACCACCGGCGCGGCGATCCGCGCGATGGAGAAGCTCGGCTACGTGACACGCACGCGCAACGAGCAAAACCGCAAGAACGTGTACGTACATCTCACGCCGAAGGGACGTGCGCTGAAGGCGAAGCTCGTGCCGCTGGCGGTGGAAGTGAACGAGATCGGGCTCGCCGGCGTGAACGCGCAGGATCGCGCCGCCACGCAGAGGACGCTCGTCGCGATCCTGGAGAACCTCGGTCGATCTTCGCGGCCGAAGCCTTGATACGCGTGCTGGGTATACTGGCCCGATGAAGAAGCTGCGCCTGAGCTTTGCCTGCTGGGAGTACGACCGCACGCGCGCGCTCGCCGACGGCACGGTGCGCGCCGATGGCATCGAGCTCACGTATCTGACGCTGCCGGTGGAAGAGACGTTCTTTCGCATGATGCGGCTGCGCGAGTTCGACGCCTCCGAGATGTCGCTCTCCTCGTACGCCGCGTCGCTCAATGCGCCGAATCCGCCGTTCATCGCGATCCCGGTGTTCCCGTCGCGCTTCTTTCGCCACTCGTGCATCTTCATCTCGGCGAACAGCGGCATCCGCCGGCCGGAGGACCTGAGGGGCAGGCGCGTCGGCGTGCCCGAGTACCAGATGACCGCGCCGGTGTGGATCCGCGGCATCCTCGCCGACGAGTACGGCGTGAAGGTCGCCGACTACGAGCATCTTTCCGGCGGCGAGGAGGAGCCGGGGCGCATCGAGAAGCTGAAGCTCGATCTGCCGCCGCAGATCCGCGTGCGCCCGATCGGGCCGACGCAGACGCTTGCGCAGATGATCGCTGCCGGCG
>DASQIG010000420.1:0-3999 GCA_035631735.1 Burkholderiales bacterium
GCGACGAGATCAGCGCATGGTATGACCCGCTGATCGCCAAGCTGATCGTGCACGGGCCGGACCGCGCCGCAGCGCTCGCCAAGCTGGCGGCGGCGCTGCGTGATACGCAGATCGCCGGCGTCACGACGAACGTCGAATTCCTGCGCCGCGTCTGCGAGAGCGCGGCGTTCGCCAACGCCGAGCTCGACACCGGGCTCATCGAACGGCACCGCGCCGAGCTCTTCCGGCCGCGCGGCGCCGTGCCGGCGCCGGCGCTGGCGGCGGCCGCCCTGGCCGAGCTCGAGCATGAGCAGGCCACGGCGCGCGAGCGCGCCGCGCGCTCGGGCGATCCGCACTCGCCCTGGCACGACGTCGACGGCTGGCGGCTCAACGAAGAGTCGCACCACGACTTCGTTTTTGCTGCCGGCGGCGCGGAGCATCGCGTGCGCGTCACCTTCGGCGAGCAGGGCCGGCGGCTCGTGATCGATGGCCAGCCGTACGGGCCGAACGTCAGCAAGGCAAGCACGGTGCGCGACGGACGCAACTGGCATGTGTTCCATGACGGCGTGCGCTGGACGCTCGCGCTGCAGGAGGAGCTCGCCGGCCTCGACGTCGACGCAGCCACTGGCACGCTCGCCGCGCCGATGCCGGGGCGCGTCATCAAGCTGCTGGTCGAGCCCGGCGCCAAGGTGAAGAAGGGGGCGCCGCTCCTGATCCTCGAGGCGATGAAGATGGAGCACACCATCAGCGCGCCGGCCGACGGCACGGTACGGGAAATCCACTATGCAGCGGGCGAGCAAGTTCTCGAAGGCGCAGAATTGATCCGGCTGGAATGAGCGACTCTGTACGCATCGTGGAGGTCGGGCCGCGCGACGGGCTGCAGAACGAGCCGCGCGAGGTGCCGACCGCAATGAAGGTCGAGCTGATCGAGCGGCTGGCCGACGCCGGCCTGCCGGCGGTGGAGGCCACCGCGTTCGTCTCGCCGAAGTGGGTGCCGCAGATGGCCGACCACGCCGAGGTGCTGGAGCGCATCCGGCGCAAGCCGGGGGTCGACTATCCCGTGCTCGCGCCGAACCTCAAGGGCTTCGAGGCGGCGCGCGCCGCAGGCGCGAGCGAGGTGGCGATCTTCGGCGCGGCGTCCGAGGCTTTCTCGCAGAAGAACATCAACTGCTCCATCGCCGAATCGCTCGAGCGCTTCCGCCCTGTTGCTTTGGAAGCCAAGAAATATGGGATTAGGGTGCGCGGCTACATCTCGTGCGTGCTCGGCTGCCCGTACGAGGGCGAGATCGCGCCCGCGCGCGTGGCGGACGTGGCGGCCGCGTTGTACGCGATGGGGTGCTACGAGATCTCGCTCGGCGACACCATCGGTGCCGGCACGCCGGCGAAGACCAAGGCGATGATCGGCGCCTGCGTCGAGCGCGTGCCGATCGAGAACCTGGCGGGCCACTACCACGACACCTACGGCCAGGCGCTCGCCAACATCTACGCGTCGCTCGAGCTCGGCGTGCACACCTTCGACGCCTCGGTCGCCGGGCTGGGCGGCTGCCCTTACGCCGCCGGCGCCTCGGGCAATGTGGCCACCGAAGACGTGGTGTACATGTTGAACGGCATCGGCGCCCGCACCGGCGTCGATCTCGACCGGCTGGTTGATATCGGGCAGTGGATCAGCGGCGTGCTCAAGCGCGAGTACGGCTCGAAAGCGGGCAAAGCGATCGCCGCCAAGCGCAAGCGGTGAAATCACCGTGCAACAACGTCTGCCAGATGGATCCGCAAAGCGGCCTGTGCATCGGCTGTGCGCGCACGCTCGATGAGATCACGCGCTGGGCCGAGATGACGGACACAGAGCGCGACCGGGTGATGGCCGAGCTGCCGATGCGGAATTCGGGGACCGAGCCCGAACCACGGCGGGCCGCTAAGCGAAGATAGTTCGGGCTCCGTCCCCGAATTCCGGTTTAGATGTCCCGAAAGTCGCCGTGCCGCCCCTTCCCTGAGGCGAAGCGCGCGGCGCCCGCGGCGCCGTCGATCTCGAAGGCGGGAAAGCCGTTGTACCACTCCTTGCGCATCGCCTCGCGCAGCGGCAGCCCCTGCTGCATATAGGCGGAGCGCCGGTCGGCGCGCACGCAGGCCTGCGGAAAGCGCGCGATCTCGTGTGCCATTGCTTCGGCGAACTCGCGCGATTTGCCGTCGGGCACCACGTGCTCGCAGGCGCCGATGCGCAGCGCTTCGTCGGCCGGCACCTTGCGGCCGGTGAGGATGATCTCCAGCGCCCGTCCCATGCCGACGATGCGCGGCAGGCGCACGGTGCCGCCGTCGACGAGCGGCACGCCCCAGCGCCGGCAATAGACGCCGTAGTAGGCGGACGCTTCCATCACGCGCACATCGCACCAGAGTGCGAGCTCGAAGCCGCCGGCCACCGCCGGGCCGGCGACCGCGGCGATCACCGGCTTGTCGAGCTCGAGGCGCGTCGGCCCGAGCGGGCCGCGCGGGATGGGCTTACGGTCGTCGAGCGGGTAATCGATCTCGTGCAGCTGCTTGGCGTCCTTGACCAGCGTCGCGCAGTACTTGAGGTCCCAGCCGGCGCAGAACGCGCCGCCCTCGCCCCACAGAACGGCGACCGCTGCGTCCGGGTCGTTATCGAACTGGGTAAATGCCGCCACCAGCGCATCGGCGCTCTCGGGATCCATCGCGTTCCTCGCCTCCGGGCGCGAGTGGATCACCGTCCACACTCTGGCTTTCTTCTCTATCCTTACCGCCATGGATAAAACCTCCATTGATTGGTACTTCGACTTCGTGTCGCCGTATTCGTTTATCTGCTTCCACCGGCTGGGCGAGCTGCCGACGACGAAGATTACCTACAAGCCGGTGCTGTTCGCGGGGCTGCTCGAGGCCTGGGGGCAGAAAGGCCCGGCCGAGATCCCCGCGAAGCGCAAGTGGACCTATCGCTGGTGTACGTGGTGGGCGCGCGAGCTCGGCATCACCTTCCGCTTCCCGGGACATCACCCGTTCAATCCGCTGCCGTACCTGAGGCTCGCCGTCGCGGCGGGCCCGAGCGAGCCCGTGGTGCGCCGCATTTTCAACGTCCTCTGGACGACCGGTGACGACGCGCTCGATCCGTCGGTTTTCGACACGCTGTGCGAGGAGTTCGACGTCGACGCGAGCAAGGTGAGCGCGGCGAAAGAGGGTCTGCGCAAGGCGACCGCCGAGGCCGCGAAGCAGGGCGTGTTCGGCGTGCCGAGCTTCGTGATCGACGGCGAAGTGTTCTGGGGCGCCGATGCGCTCGACTTCCTCAAGGCCTTCCTCGCCGACGAGGCCGTGCTGCGCAACCCCGAAATGCAGCGGGTGGACAACCTGCCGGTCGGCGCGACGCGCAAAGGCGCCGGCTAGCTCGCCAGACGGCACTCTTCCACAGCGCTCAAGCCCCGGCAGTGGTATTGAGGGTGAGTGAATTCGACGGCCAAAATCGCCGCACTCGCTTTCGGCGCCTGCTTTGCCACGTTCACCTATGGCCGCGAGTGTTCCAAGCCGCCGGTACGTAATTCCCAGCAGGCGGTGTGCTACGCAACCGCCTATGCGGAAAAGCACGGTCTCCGGCACGTGCGGCCGCTCGCGGACAGGGTGACCCGGGGAGCGAAGCTCTGGACGGTCCGGTTTGCCGATACGCGGCCGAACAAGCGCGGCGGCGGCTGGGACGTCGATGTCGACTCTGCCTCGGGAAACGTTACGCGGTTCCGTAGCTACAAGATAGTCGAGCGCTAGCCGTACTTGCGCAGGTCCTCGATCACCTTGCCGTCGTTCGGCAGGCTGCCGGGATCCATGAATTCGACCTCGCCGCGCAGCTTGGTGACGTCCCGGATGCTGGCGACGATCGCCTCCAGCAACCCCGGCGTGTCCCGGCGCACTTCGCACTTGAGCGTCATCTGATCGGCTCCGGCCTCGCCGGACACGACGAGCCGGGCACGCAGCACTTCGCGATGGCGGCGCACGATCTCGTTGACCTGCGCCGGCGTCACGAACATCGCG
>DASQIG010000421.1:0-2802 GCA_035631735.1 Burkholderiales bacterium
GCTCACCATCTATCAGCGCAAGCAGCGCTTCGCCGGCCTCGCGGTGGCGATCGTCGGCGACATCCGCCACTCGCGCGTGGCGCGCTCGGCGTGGCAGGCGCTGCGCGCGCTCGGCGTCTCGGACCTGCGCCTCGTCGGCCCCGCGGCGCTCATGCCCGCGGCGGATGAGTTCGAGGGCTGCACGCGCTTCAGGTCGATCGCCAAGGGCCTCGAGGGGGTCGACGCCATCATGATGCTGCGCATCCAGAAGGAGCGCTTCGGCGATGCCGAGGTGCCGGACGGCGAGAAGTATTTCGCCGCCTGGGGACTCACCCCCGAGCGGCTCGCGCTCGCGCGCCCCGGCGCGATCGTGATGCATCCGCAGCCGATGAACCGCGGCGTCGAGATCGCCTCCGAGGTGGCCGACGGGCCACAGTCGGTGATCCGCGATCAGGTCCGTAACGGCGTCGCGGTGCGTATGGCGGTGCTCGCGGAGGTGCTGGGCGGGCGGGGTGGGGCATGAGCGCTGCGCGGCGCACGGACGCGCGCCCATGACCTCATCGCAGCGCGGCACCATCTTCCTCGAGCAGGCACGCGTCATCTCCCAGCTGGCCTACGACGCCGAGCAGTTCGTGCTGCGCGTGGCGGCGCCGAAGTGCGCCGCACACGCCGGGCCCGGCAGCTTCGCGCACCTGACCTGCGATGCCGCGATCCCGATGCGCCGGCCGCTGTCGATCATGCGCGCCGACGCGCGCGCCGGCTGGATCGAGATGCTCTACAAGGTGGAAGGACGCGGCCTGCACGCGCTCGCCGCCCGCAAGGCGGGCGACACTGTGAGCGTGCTCGGGCCGATCGGCCGCCCCTTCGAGCCGCATCCCGAGCGGCCACGTACGCTGCTGATCGGCGGCGGCGTCGGCATCCCGCCGATGGTGTTCCTCGCCGAGCGGCTGCACCAGGCGGCGGGCGTTGCAGGCGCGGCGGCCGCCTGGAAGCCGCTCGTCCTCATGGGCTCCGAGATCCCATTTCCGTTCCGACCCAGGCCCTCGACCCTCATCGTTCCCGGCATCCCGGATGGCACGATCGCCGCCATGCCGCTGCTCGATGAGTGGGGCGTGCCGAGCCGGCTCGCGAGCCGCTCGGACTTCCCGGGATGCTTCCCGGGCTTCGTCACGCAGCTCGCCGACGCCTGGCTCAAATCACTCGGCCCGCAGGAGCTCGGCGAAGTCGAGATCTTTGCCTGCGGACCGACGCCGATGCTGGAAGTGACCGCACAGCTCGCGCGCCGCTTTCAACTGCCCTGCCAGGTGTCGCTCGAGGAGTTCATGGCGTGCGCGGTCGGCGGCTGCGCCGGCTGCACGGTGCAGGTGCAGACTCCCGAGGGAGCGGCGATGAAGCGCGTGTGCGTCGACGGCCCGGTGTTCGACGCCTATACGGTCTTCAGCCGAAGTTGATCTTCGCCTCGAGGTTGGCGCGCGAGTCGGCGTTGGTGAGCGCCTCTTCCAGCGGCACGCGCCCGGCGCGGTAGAGGTTGAAGAGCGCGAGGTCGAAGCTCTGGATGCCGCGCTCGGTGCTGGCGTGGATCGCTTCCTTGATCCCCACCACGTCGCCCTTCTTGACCAGCGTCTGGATGTGCGGGGTGTTGATCATCACCTCGAGCGCGGCGAGACGCCTGTTGTCGACCCCGATGATCAGCCGTTGCGCCATGATGGCGCGCAGGTACTGCGACAGGTCGAGGAAGATCTGGTTGTGCTGCTCGCGCGGGAACATGTTGATGATGCGGTCGAGCGATTCGGCGCAGTTGTTGGCGTGCATGGTGGCGAGCACCAGGTGGCCGGTACCGGCGAGATTGATGGCCGCCTCCATGCTCTCGCGGTCGCGGATCTCGCCGATCAGGATCACGTCGGGAGCTGCGCGCACCACGCCGCGCAGCGCGCGCGCGTACGACTTGGTGTCGAGCCCCACCTCGCGCTGATTGACGATCGAGCGCTTGTTGGTGTGCAGGAACTCGATCGGGTCCTCGATGGTGACGATGTGGTCGGAGGAGTTCTCGTTGCGGTGATTGATCATCGCCGCGAGCGTGGTCGACTTGCCGGAGCCGGTGGCGCCCACCATGAGGACCAGCCCGCGTTTCAGCAGCACCAGGTCGGAGCACACCTCGGGCAGCCCGAGCGCATCGAGCCGCGGCATGTCGGCGGTGATGTAGCGCATCACCATCGCCGGGTAGCCGCGCTGCAGGAAGACGTTGACGCGGAAGCGCCCGAGGCCGGGCTCGGACACCGCGAAGTCGAGCTCGAACTCCTGCGTGAAGTATTCGCGCTGCTCCGGCGACATGAGGGCGAGGGCCGTCTGCCTCACGGTCTCCGGGGTCAGCACCTGGCGGTTGACCGGCAGGATCTGCCCCTCGATCTTGATCTTGATCGGCGCGTTGGGGGTGAAGAACAGGTCGGAGGCCTTCTTCTCCACCATCAGCTTGAAGAGCGGCTTGGTGTTCAGCGTCGGGTGGCCGGCGCTCGCTGTGACCGCCGCCAGGGTCTCGGCGCCCGGCAGCGCCGCCTGCGTCCCCGTGGTGCTCTCCAGGGGCTGGGCCTTCGCCTCCTTGACCCGCATCAGAGGCTACGTCCGTGATCTTCCTCGACGACCTGCAGCGCAGTGCCGTCGTCGATGGTCTTGACCTCGCGCTTACCCTCGAGCTTGATGCGCAGCCGCAGCTCGTTCTTGGAGTCGGCGTTGCGCAGCGCGTCCTCGTAGGAGATGAAGCCGGTCTCGTACAGCTCGAACAGCGCCTGGTCGAAGGTCTTCATGCCGAGCCGGGTGGAGCGCGAC
>DASQIG010000422.1:0-2494 GCA_035631735.1 Burkholderiales bacterium
CCCGTGCAGATCCACCGCCTCTTCGAGCGCATCGCGCATCGCCTGGCTCACCAGCGGATGCTCGGGAATCTCGCGTGCGCCGGGCAAATTGTCCTGGCATGCGGCGGCATCGGGGAACACCGCCTGGAGCAGATCCTCGGCATACATGCGCTGGAGCTGGTTCGGCACGCGCGCGCCGCCGCGGTTGCGCGGCACCGCAAGCGCAAGCGTGGTGCTCCAGCGCCAGCGCGTCTCGAAGATCGGCGACTGCAGCAGCGCCTGCTCGAGCGTGTCGCGCACGGTGTTCGGGTGCAGATAACGGAACACTTCTTCGAGCGGGAACGAGTGCTGGCTGCCGAGCGAGAGGATGATGCCCTCCTCCGTTGCCGCAGCCTGCAGCTCGAAATTGAATCCCTGGCAGAACTTCTTGCGCAGGGCCAGGCCCCACGCCCGGTTGATGCGGCTGCCGAAAGGCGCGTGCAGCACCAGCTGCATTCCGCCGGACTCGTCGAAGAAGCGCTCGAGCGCGATCACGTCCACCGTGGGCACGACGCCAAGGCTGCGCTTCGCCTCCGCCAGGTACTGCGCGATTTGCTCGGCGGCGGAGCGGGACAGTCGATAGTCGCGCTCGAGGAGCTCGCTCGCCGCATCCAGGTCGGCCGCTCTGCGCTGCTCATCGGGCCCCGGGAGCACCGCGTCCACCGCCGCGCGCAGCCGCGAGACCGCCGCGCTCATCTCGTCCGAGCGCGCGGGCGCCTCGCCAAGCCAGAACGGCATCGAGGGCGGCTGGCCCTGCGCGTCCGCCACGCGCACGACGCCGTTGCCGATGCGCAGGATCCGCCAGGAGGTGTTGCCGAGCTGGAAAACGTCGCCCGGCAGCGATTCGATGGCGAAGTCCTCGTTCAGCGTGCCGAGGAAGTGGCCTTCGGGCTCCAGCACCACGCGATAGTCGAAAACCTCGGGGATCGCACCGCCATTCGTAATGGCGCTCATGCGCGAGCCCTTGCGGGCGCAGAGCTTGTGGTTGAGCGAGTCGTAGTGCAGCAGCGCGCCACGGCGCCCGCGCCGGGTGGCGTAGCCGCGGGCGAGCATCTCCACCACCTCGGCGTATTGCGCTTTCTCGAGGTTCCGATAGGGATAAGCCCGCCGGCACAGCTCGAACATCGCCTGCTCGTCCCACTCCTCTTGCGCCGCCGTCTCGGCGACGAGCTGCTGCGCGAGCACATCGAGCGGCCGGTCGGGCACCACGACCCGATCGAGCTCGCCGTCGTACGCGGCGCGCACCATGGCCGCGCATTCGATGAGGTTATCGCGCGTCAGCGGGAAGATGCGGCCCTTCGGCACGCCCTTGATCGTATGGCCCGAGCGGCCGACGCGCTGCAGGAACGTGGCGATGCGATGCGGCGACGAGATCTGGCAGACCAGATCGACGTGGCCGATGTCGATGCCGAGCTCGAGCGACGCCGTGGCGACCAGCACCTTGAGCTTACCCTCGCGCAGCCGCTGCTCTGCATCGAGCCGCACCTCTTTGGCTAGGCTGCCGTGGTGCGCGGCGACGTATTCGCTTCCCAGTCTTTCCGACAATTGATGGGCCATGCGCTCGGCCAGCCGGCGCGTATTGACCGTGATGAGCGTGGTTCGATGTTCCTCGATCAGCTGCACGAGGCGGTGGTAAATCTCGGCCCATACTTCGTGCGACATCACCGCTTCGAGCGGCGAGTTCGGCACTTCGACCGCGATGTCCATCTTGCGGCGGTGGCCTTTGTCGACGATGGTGCACGGCTTGCGGGTCAGAAAGCGCGCGACCTCTTCGACTGGCTTCTGCGTCGCCGACAGGCCGATGCGCTGGAGCGGCCGGCCGCAGACATGGTCGAGGCGCTCGAGCGACAGCGCGAGGTGCGCGCCGCGTCGCGACTGCAGCACGGCGTGGATCTCATCGACGATGACGACGCGCGCGGTCTTCAGCATCTGCCGCGAGCGCTCTGCCGTCAGCAGGAGATAGAGGGACTCCGGCGTGGTAACCAGGATGTGCGGCGGCGTGCGCAGCATCGCGGCGCGCTCGGGCTGCGGCGTGTCGCCGCTACGCACCGCGGCGGTGATCTTGATCTGCGGCGCGAGCGCATGGATCTCGCGGTGCGGCTCGGCCAGGTTCTTATGGATGTCGGCGGATAGCGCCTTGAGCGGCGAGACGTAGATGACGCGCACCTCGTCCGGCAGGCCACCCGCCTCCATGCCCTCGCGCAGGAGCTGGTCGATCGCCGTGAGGAATGCGGCCAGCGTCTTGCCGGAGCCCGTGGGCGCGGCGATGAGCGTGTCCTCGCCACGGCGGATGGCGCGCCAGCCGTCGAGCTGCGCGTCCGTGGGTTCGGCAAACCGGCCGGCCCACCATTGGCGCAGGACCGGATGAAAATCGGGGGGTAGCAAGGTCGCCATTTTGACATTAGATTCCGGCATTCATTCATGCTGAGCCCAGCCGAGCGCAAGGAGCTCAAAGCGCGTGCCCACAAGCTGGAAC
>DASQIG010000423.1:0-1953 GCA_035631735.1 Burkholderiales bacterium
GGCGTTGTCTTGATCGCCGGCTCGGCCGCGCTAAGCCCGCCGTACCACGCGACGCCGGCCTTCATGTGCTTCTCGTGCGCCGTCTCCATCCATACCATGCGCCCGCCGCGGCAGAACCCGGTGACGCCGAGCTTCTGCGCATTGCCGCGCGCATGCTTGCCCGCCCACGCGACGGTGGCGTCGAGATCCTTGAACGCCTGCTCGTCGGAGAGCTGGTTCGCGCCGGCCAGCACCTGCTTGATGTCCTCCATCTTCCACAGCTCGCCGATGCGAAAGTAGGGCTCGTTGGCGACTGCGAAGTAGCCGGCCTTCGCTACGCGGCGCACGACGTCCTTGATGTGCTCGTGCAGTCCCCAAATTTCCGCCACGACCAGCACCACGGCGCGTTTGCCGCCATCCTTGGGAACCGCGTAATACGCGGGGATATCGCCGATCTTCGTGTCGCCGCCGTCCAGGCCGTCCATCGGCGTCTTGATCGCCTGCGCGAGGACCGGCTCCGCGGTCACGGCGAAGCCCGCAGCGATGCAGGCGGCGACGAAACCGCGGCGGTCGACCTGCACATCGGGCAGCAGGCTATTCAACTCGGGGTTCTGCAGATCTCGCTTCATGGGACTCCTCGTGATTGCGGGGAAGGTAATACGTTGCCTGCTCGACGATTATTCCACCCGCGGGCGCCGCTTCCAGCATTGGGTCGCCTGCTCGAACGCGTGTGCGAGCTGCAGCACGCCGAAATCGTCGCGATAGCGGCCGACGATCTGCAAGCCGACCGGCAGGCCCTCGGGCGTGAAGCCGGCCGGCACCGAGATCGCCGGATGGCTGGTGATGGTGATGTAGTAGCAGCTCTTCATCCAGTCGAGATAGTTCGCGAGCGGCACGCCATTGATCTCGCGCGGCCATTCCACCTCCACCGGGAACGGCGGCAGCTGGTTCACCGGGCAGAGAAGGAACTCGTATTTTTCGAGGAAGGCGCGCATCCGGTGAAACAGCTCGCTGCGCAGCGCCGTGGCACGCGCGATCTGCTCGGCGCTGCGCTTCAAGCCTTCCTCGATGTTCCAGATCAGCGTGTCTTTCAGCTTGTCGCGATGCTCCGTGAGAAGCGCACCGTAGCGGCCGAGAAAGCCGACCGCGCGCAGTGTCTCGAACGCTTCGGTCGCGCCGCTGAAATCGGGCGTGGCTTCTTCCACCGTGCATCCCAGGCGGCGAAACAGCGCCGGCGCCGGCTCGAGCACCTCGCTCACGCGGCGATCCATGGGCAAGCCGCCGAGGTCGCGGCTCCACGCTACGCGCGTCTTGCGAAAGCTGCGCTTCAGCGGCCGGCTGAAGGCGCTGCCGGGCTCGGCGATCGACACGGGAGCGCGCGGATCGGGACCGGCCATCGCAGACAGCAGGAAGGCCGTATCGGCGACGGTGCGTCCGATAGGGCCCATCACCGACAGCGTGTCCCAGGCGTTCGGCGCGGGCCACGAGGGCACGCGCCCGGGCGTCGGGCGCAAGCCCACCACGTTGCAGTAGTTCCCGGGGTTGCGCAGGCTCGCCGCGAGATCGGACCCGTCGGCGAACGGCAGCATGCCGGCCGCGACCGCGGCGGCAGCGCCGCCGGAAGAGCCGCCACAGGTTTTGGACAAATCGTATGGATTGCGCGTGGGACCGAACACCCGGTTGAACGTTTGGCTGCCCGCGCCGAATTCCGGCGTGTTGGTCTTGCCGATGAGGATGGCGCCGGCGGCCGACAGGCGATCGACGATCAGGTGGTTCTGCGACGGCACGTGGTCGCGGTAGACGAGCGAGCCCCACGTCGTGCGCACGCCCCTGGTCGGCACGAGATCCTTGTACGCGATCGGCAGGCCGGCGAGCGGCCGATCGAACGCCTTGCGGCGGTCGAGCGCCCGGGCCGCTTTTAGCGCCTGCTCGGGCAGGAAGGTGACGATTGCGTTCACCTTCGGGTTGGCGCGC
>DASQIG010000424.1:0-5459 GCA_035631735.1 Burkholderiales bacterium
ATCGGCGCAATACCAGAGCACCGTCGCCCTGGTGCGCGCGCTCGGCGGCGGCTGGGAGGCCGGGACAAAGCAGGGCTCCTGATGCCGCGCGCCGGCCTCCTCGCCCTCGCCTTCGGCAACTTCATCATCGGCACCGGCACGGTGATCGTGCCGGGCATGCTGCCGCACCTCGCCGGCGCGCTCGATGTCTCCCTGCCGATGGCAGGGCAGCTGATCACCGCTTTCGCGGCCACCGTGTGCGTCGCGGGGCTCGCGCCCGCGCAGGCGCCGGTGTCCATCGCGCTCAACTCCTCCGCCACGTATCTCGGTCAGGCCATCGGCAGCGCAGCGGCCGGCACGATCATCGCGCACATCTCCGGCGCCGCCGGCTACGCCTCGCTCGCGCGACTGAGCGTGCCGCTGCTCGCCGCGGCGATCGGTCTCTCGCTGCTCGCTTCCTTCCGGCAGGCGCGCGGGTTACAGCCGTAACACGGCCGCGCCGACCGGAAACCAACCGGATGCGGCGCGCGACGATCCTGTAGCTGTGAAAAGCATCCTGGATCCATCCTTTCGCTACGTGCCCAGCCACGCCACCGACGTGCGCAAGACTTTCGAGCGCATCCTGCGCGAGCGCCAGGCGGCGCAGCCGGCGGAGGTGCGCACAGTAGTGCCGCTCAATCGCGAAAGGCGCTCGGCGTAGGGCCTGACACCATGGCAGATCCCCGCCCCCTCTTCCCGCACCGCGGCCTGATCGCCGCGGCGATGCTTACCGTGCTCGCCCTCGTCACGGGCGCCGCTCTTTACGTGCGACCCCTGAGCAGCGACGCGCAGCTTGCGCACGGACAAGGCAAAGCACCAACCACCGTCTCTGCCGTTCTCGGCGTCCAAGGCTAAGCCCGCCTACTCAGCCGCATGAACCGCGGGACACACGACGAGGTCGTTCTTGTCCTGCAGGGCGGCGGCGCGCTCGGCTCCTACCAGGCCGGCGTGTTCGAGGCGCTCGCAGCCGAAGGCATCGCGCCCAACTGGGTCGCCGGCACCTCCATCGGTGCCATCAACGCCGCGCTCATCGCTGGCAATGCGCCCGCCGAGCGCGTCGCCCGGCTGCGCGAATTCTGGGAGCTCGTCAGCTCGGCGATTCCCGAGCCTGTGTGGGCGCCCAACGGGCACCTGCATCGCTGGCTCAACCGCCTCGCGGCAGCGCAGGCGCTCGTCTTCGGCGTGCCGGGCTTTTTCACGCCCCGGGTGCCTCCGGCGCCGCTGCAGCCGCGAGGCACGCTCGCCGCGATCAGCTATTACGACACGACGCTGCTCAAGGACACGCTCGAGCGCCTCGTCGATTTCGAGCGCCTCAACGCGGCCACGCTGCGAATTTCCATCGGCGCGGTCAACGTGCGCACCGGCAACCTGATCTATTTCGATTCCGCCAAGCAGCGGCTCGATGTGCGCCACATCATGGCGAGCGGCGCGTTGCCGCCCGGGTTTGCGCCGGTCGAGATCGACGGCGAGCATTACTGGGACGGCGGGCTCGCCTCGAACACGCCGCTCAACTACGTGCTCGAGCAGCCCGGCGCCGTTCACCGCACCGTGTTCCAGGTCGACCTCTTCCCGGCGCGCGGTCACTTGCCGAAGACCATGGAGCGCGTCGCCGAGCGCGAGAAGGACATCCGCTACTCGAGCCGCACGCGGCTCAACACCGACGTGGACGTGGCGCGCCGGCGCGCGACCGCCGCCGCCATGCGGCTGCTCGCCAAGCTGCCGCCGGAGCTGCGCGACGATCCGGACGCGCGACAGGTGACAGAGCTCCTGCGCGCCAACTGCGTGAGCCTCGACATCGTGCAGCTCATCTATCGCGCCAAGCGCTACGAGAACCATGCCAAGGACTACGAGTTCTCGCGCCTTACCATGCGCGAGCACTGGGCCTCGGGCCGCGCCGACGTGCTGCAGACGCTGCACGACGCGCGCTGGATCACGCGCGCTCCGGCCGAGCTCTACGGCGTGCGCGTCTTCGACCTGGTGGAGCCGGCGCGCACCGCCGCCGTGGCGGCCGCCACCGATATGTCAACGAAAGGACTAGCGCATGAAGCTGGGTAACAAGGTCTGCATCGTCACCGGCGCCGCGAGCGGCATCGGAAAAGAGATCGCGCTGCGCTTCGCCACCGAGGGCGCAAGAGTCGCGATCGCCGATTTGAACCAGCAGGCAGCGCAAGCTGTCGCCGACGAGATCGTGCGCAAAGGCGGCACCGCCCTCGGGGTGGCAATGGACGTCACGAACGAGGAGCAGGTCAACGCCGCCGTCGCGACAGTCGCGCGCGCCTGGGACGGCGTGGACGTGCTGGTGAGCAACGCCGGCATCCAGATCGTGCACCCGATCGAGGAATTTCCGTTTGCCGAGTGGAAGAAGATGCTCGCCATTCATCTCGACGGCGCCTTCTTGACAACGCGCGCCTGTCTGCCTTACATGCAGCGCTCTGGCCGCGGCGGCAGCATCATCTACATGGGCTCGGTGCACTCGAAGGAAGCTTCGGTGCTGAAGTCGGCCTACGTCACCGCCAAGCACGGCCTGATCGGCCTGGCGAAGACGGTCGCCAAGGAAGGCGGCAAGTACGGCATCCGCGCGAACGTCATCTGCCCGGGCTTCGTGCGCACGCCACTGGTGGAGAAGCAGATCCCCGAGCAGGCGCGCGAGCTGGGCATCAGCGAGGAAGACGTGGTGAAAAAAGTGATGCTGAAGGAAACAGTGGACGGCGAATTCACCACGGTGCAGGACGTCGCCGAGGTGGCGGTGCTCTTCGCCGGCTTCGAGTCGAACGCGCTCACCGGGCAATCGCTCGTCGTGAGCCACGGCTGGTACATGCAATAGGCATGCGGCTCACGGCGGCAGTTGTTGCGCTCGCAATGAGCGCCCCCGTCGCGGCGCAGGAGCCCGCGATGCTGGTGCTCGGCGCGGGCGCGAGCGGCATCTGGCATCACAACAGCCACGTGCAGCAGACGGTTGAGACCGTAAGCGTCGAATACCGCGGGAGCCGCGAGCTCTTCAGCGGCCACGAGTACTTGCACGAGATCAAGCCGCTCGTCGGCGCCTTCGCCATGTCGGACGGCACCGCGTATATCCACGCTGGCGTCTACCGCGACTTCCCCCTCGCGCCGCGCTGGATCGTCACGCCGCACTTTTCTGCGGGCGCCTACGGCAAGGGCTCCAAGAACGATCTGGGCGGCGCGCTGGAGTTCCAGTCGGGTGTCGACCTGTTCTATCGGCTGGAGCGCGGCTGGCGCGTCGGCGCCACGCTACGGCACGTTTCGAACGGGGGCATCTATGACATCAATCCCGGCATCGAAACGCTGGCAATCCTGGTATCCGTACCGCTGCGCTGATCAGTGCCGCGAGCGGCGGTAGAGCCACAAGGCCAGAGCGAGCAGCGTGCCGCCGGGAAGCAGTAGCTCCACCATCAGATAGGGACTCGCCTGGCGTGCGATCTGCATGAGCTGTTTCATGCAGCCATCGTGCGTTCGCTGCGCTACAGCGCGATTTCTGCGGCATTACGGCTGAAACTTCGGGCAGCTCAGTGACGGGCGCGCAAAGTCGCCGCCTGTTCGCTTTCGCTCAGGGGTTTCTTCCGCGTCAGCAGCGCCGTCTCGTGCGCAGTCGGCAGCCGCAGGTGCGGCCGCAGCGGATGACGCAGCGAGCGCCGCGCGAGCAGCGTGCGCAGCTGGTCATCGCGCATCACGGACTCGGCGAGGCGCCGGAGCTCGGCGCCCTCCAGGGCGGCAATTGGCAGCCCATCCCGGTAGAGGATGCGGTTGCGATAGATCGCCGCCACGCGGTCCTCGGGCGTAAGCACGCCGACGAGGTTCAGCGGATCGACCGCGCTCAGCACGACGAGCTCACCGGCCTTCTCCATCTTGCGCACCGCGCGCAGCCGCCCGACCGCGTCCGCAGCGGCGAATTGCTCGCCGCCGAAGCCCGTGACGAAACGCCCACCGCGGATCTCGCCGCGCGCTTCCAGCCGCCGATAGACGCGCACGAGATCGCGCCAGGGCGGAAGCTGCGACTCGCGCTGCAGGAGGCCGCGGAAGACCACGCCGTAGCGCTTGAGCAGCGTGCGCGCCACCGCTTCGACATCGTCCGTGCGCTCGCCGCTCAGCAGCGCCCAGCGCCCGGCGGTCTCGACCAGCATTCTGCGCTTGTCCGGCGACGAGAGCAGCGCGCGCAAGCCCGCGAAACTGTCCGCGGTAGCGACGCCGGCACCGGCAAGCTCCGCCAGTCCGCGTTCGACGAAGGACGCCAGCAGCCCGGTCGCCTTCACCAGCTCGTGGAAGAACGAAGCGCCGCGCTTCTCCAACGTTTCTTTCACGGCCGCAGCTTCGGACGAGAGCTCGGCACCCGGATCGGCGGCGGCTTGCCAGACATTGGCATGCTCGCGCTGGAGCAGCGCGATCGGCGAGCTGCGCAACGGCGCGCGGGTTCCCGGCGTCAGGCGGCCCCACGCGACGCGCCCGCTGAGGCACAGCTGGTCGAGCTGCTCGGTGCCGTAATTCGCCACACGCGCCGACAGCACGTCGTTCTCCCAGCCGGCCGCGGCGAGCTCGAAGCCCTCGAGCTGCTCGATGACGGCGGCCAGACCCTCGACGCCCTGCACCTGGTCCTCGCCCGCGACATGCTGCCAGTGGAAGAGAAAGCGCAGGAAATCGGCGGCACTGACCGGCTCGATCTCGGCGCGCAGGCGATTCAGCGTATAGCGATGGATGCGGGCGAGGAGCCGCCGGTCGCACCACTCGAGCTCCGCTATGCCGGGCGTGAAGCGCCCGCGCAGGACGCGGCCCTGCGTCTCGAGCGCCGGTAGCGCGACGTTTGCATCCGGCATGTCGAGCTGCCGCTCGGTCACCGGGCCGAGCACTTCCAGGCGGCTCGCAATCAGCTCCAGCGGCTCGTCATCCACGCGCTCGAGCGCGAACCATGCCGCGCCTTTGCTTACGGCCCGCTCGCCCAACTGCGCCAGCAGCGCCGGCCAATGTGGCGCCGACTCCGCCTGCTTGATGTAGCCCGCGACCATCAGCGCGTCGTACATCTCGTCCGGCGTATTCGCAACCGGCCACGCTTCCTCGCGCACCCGCTGGATCGCCGCCGGATCGAGCGCGCCGAGATCGTCGGCGCTGCGCAGCTCGGTGGCGCGGCGCGTATAGACGGCGCGTGTGCGGCGCTCCTCCAGCGGCGCATCGTCCAGGAAGGTGTAAACCGCCGAGTTCAGCAGCTCGTGGCTCAGCACCGACGGCTCCGGCGTGTCGCGCGCCACGGTTTGGATTTCACCCGCGTAGAGGCGACGTAGCTGCGCTTCCAACCCGTGCAGATCCACCGCCTCTTCGAGCGCATCGCGCATCGCCTGGCTCACCAGCGGATGCTCGGGAATCTCGCGTGCGCCGGGCAAATTGTCCTGGCATGCGGCGGCATCGGGGAACACCGCCTGGAGCAGATCCTCGGC
>DASQIG010000425.1:0-4939 GCA_035631735.1 Burkholderiales bacterium
TCGCGTAGTGATACCAGTAGAGCAGGATCGAGCCGAAGCAGGCCATCAGCCGGTCGGCGATGACGCGGGCGCCGTCGGCGGCGTGCGATTCCTTCTCCGGCTCCAAGGTCCCCAGCATCGAGCAGCCGGTGCGCATGACATCCATGGGATGCGCCGTGCGCGGAATTTGTTCGAGCACTGTCTTCAGCGGGCCGGGGAGGGCGCGAAGGGCCTGCAGCCGCTTCTTATACGCGGCGAGCTCCGCACGGTTGGGCAGCTTTTCGTGCACCAGCAGGTAGGCGATCTCCTCGAACTCGGCCTGGTCGGCGAAGTCGAGGATGTCGTAGCCGCGGTAATGGAGATCGTTGCCCGTGCGCCCGACAGTGCAGAGCGCGGTATTCCCCGCCGTCACGCCGGACAGCGCGACCGACTTCTTTGGCCTAGGAGCGCCCGCGGGCAAAGAGCTCATCGAGCTTCTTTTCGTAGTCGTGGTAACCGATGATGTCGTAGAGCTCCTCGCGGGTTTGCATCTCCGGCAGGACCGATTTCTGGGTGCCCGTCTTGCGCACGGTCTCGTAGGCGCGCAGCGCCGCCTGGTTCATGGCGCGGAACGCGGTCAGCGGGTAGAGCACCATCGCCACATCGGCCGAGCGCAATTCATCGACGGTGAAGAGCGGCGTCTGGCCGAACTCGGTAATGTTGGCGAGGACCGGCACCTTCACCGCGGCGGCGAATTTCTGGTACATCGCGAGCTCGGTGATCGCTTCAGGGAAGATCATGTCGGCGCCGGCTGCGACATAGGCGCGCGCCCGGTCTAGCGCGCGGTCGAGGCCTTCCGATGCCAGCGCATCGGTGCGCGCCATGATCACGAACGCCGGATCGGTGCGCGCGTCAACCGCCGACTTGATCCGATCGCACATTTCCTCCTTGCTCACCAGCTCCTTGCCCGGCCGATGCCCGCAGCGCTTGGCGCCGACCTGATCCTCGATGTGCATGGCGCCGGCGCCGAACTTGATGAGCGAGCGCGTCGTGCGGGCGATGTTGAAGGCGCTCGCGCCGAACCCGGTATCGACGTCGACCAGCAAGGGCAGGTCGCAGACGTCGCTGATGCGGCGGATATCCGTGAGCACATCGTCGAGATTCGAGATGCCGAGGTCCGGCATGCCGAGCGAGCCGGCGGCAACGCCGCCGCCGGAAAGGTAGATCGCCTGGTAGCCCACGCGCTTCGCCATCAGCGCGTGATACGCGCAGATAGTGCCGGGGATCTGGAGCGGCCGCTCCTGCTTCAGTGCCTGCCGGAACCGCTCGCCCGCGCTCATTTGCCCAGCAGCGACCTCACGCTGTCGCGCTCTTCGTGCAGCTCCTTGAGCGTGGCGTCCATGCGCTTGCGGCTGAATTCGCTGATCTCGACGCCTTTGACGACCTGATAGCTGCCGTTGCGGCAGGTAACGGGATAGCCGTAGATCACGCCTTCCGGAATGCCATAACCGCCATCGGAAGGTACCCCCATGGTGACCCAGTCAACGTCGCGCGAGCCGGCAATCCAGTCGCGCACGTGGTCGATGGCCGCGTTCGCGGCGCTCGCGGCGGACGACAGGCCGCGTGCGTCGATGACGGCGGCGCCGCGCTTCTGCACGGTGGCGATGAACGTGTTCTCGAGCCAGGCCGGGTCGTTGATCATGGGCCAGAGCTTGCTTCCGTCGGCCTCGGCCTGGAACACGTCCGGGTATTGCGTGGCCGAGTGGTTGCCCCACACGGTGACCTTGCGGATCGAGGCGACCGGTTTCCTCACCTTTTGCGCGAGCTGCGAGACCGCGCGGTTATGGTCGAGCCGCATCATGCCGGTGAACTGCGAAGGCTTGAGGCTCGGCGCGTTCTTCATCGCGATGAGGCAGTTGGTGTTCGCCGGGTTGCCGACCACCAGCACCTTGACGTTGCGGTCGGCGACGCGGTCGAGCGCCTGGCCCTGCGGCGCGAAGATCCTGCCGTTCGCTTCAAGCAGGTCCTTCCTTTCCATGCCGGGGCCGCGCGGCCGCGCGCCGACCAGCAGCGCCACTTGCACGTCCTTGAACGCCGCCATGGGCTCGGAGGCGGGCGTCATGCCGGCGAGCAGCGCAAACGCGCAGTCCTCGAGCTCCATCATCACGCCCTTGAGCGCCTTCTGCGCCTTCTCGTCGGGGATCTCGAGGAGTTGCAGGATCACCGGCTGGTCTTTGCCGAGCAGATCGCCGTTCGCGATGCGAAACAGCAGCGAATAGCCGATCTGGCCGGCCGCGCCGGTGACGGCGACGCGAATGGGGGCTTTGGGCATCGAGCGCTCCGCGGGAGAGTGACTTTCGATTTTACAGCAGCGAGTTGCTGCGCTGCGACGCTATAATCAAATCGCCCGGGTTGGGGCCCGGCGCAATCCCAATGTCCAGCGCCGCCGCGAAGAGACCTCGTCCGAAGTATCTAAATCTGCCGGCGATCCTGTTCGAAATTCGGCTGCCGATGCCGGCGTGGGTGTCGATCCTGCATCGCATCTCCGGAACGCTGCTGTTCTTTCCGTTCGCCGCCTGGCTGCTCTACCTGCTCGATACGAGTCTTGCTTCCGAGGACGGATTTGCGCGGGTGAAAGACCACTATCTGCAGCTGCCGGTCGTGAAGCTCGGGGTCATCGTGTTCATCTGGGCGTATGCGCATCATTTCTGCGCCGGCATCCGCTTTCTGCTGCTCGATCTCAACCAGGGCATCGAGCTTGCACCGGCGCGGCGCAGCGCGATCGCAGTCGTCGTGGTGAGCCTCCTGCTCACGGCGTATTTCGCGTGGCGCATCTGGTGAGCCTGTGACGCCGCAACGCATCGTCGTCGGCGCGCACTACGGCCTCGGCAGCTGGCTTGCGCAGCGCATTACAGCCGTAATCATGGCGCTCTACAGCGTGATATTGCTGGTGGTGTTCACGACCGGGCGGCCGGTCGGCTACGGCGCCTGGAAGGAGCTCTTCCAGAACGGCTGGATGCGTGTCGCAACACTGCTTTTCGCGGTGAGCCTTGCGTGGCATGCGTGGGTCGGCGTGCGCGACATCGTGATGGACTACGTCAAACCCGACGGGCTGCGTCTGGGGCTGCAGGTCGTCACCATCCTGGTGCTCGCCAGCTACGTCGGCTGGACCGTTCAAGTCCTATGGCGCTGAACATTCGCCGCTACGATGCGATCGTGGTCGGCGCCGGCGGCTCCGGCATGCGCGCGGCGCTCGAATTGGCGCGCGCCAATCTCAAGGTCGCCGTGCTCTCCAAGGTGTTCCCGACCCGCTCGCACACGGTCGCCGCGCAAGGCGGCATCGCCGCGCCGCTCGCCAACTCGACCGAGGACAACTGGCATTGGCACATGTACGACACGGTCAAGGGCTCCGACTATCTCGGCGACCAGGACGCGATCGAGTACATGTGCCGGCGCGCGATCGAAGTGGTGGTCGAGCTCGAGCACATGGGCATGCCGTTCGACCGGCTCGAGAACGGCAAGATCTACCAGCGCCCGTTCGGCGGCCATACGCAGGACTACGGCAGCGCGAAGATGGCGATGCGCGCCTGCGCGGCGGCCGACCGCACCGGCCACGCCATGCTGCACACGCTGTATCAGCAGAACGTACGCTCCAACACGCAGTTCCTGGTCGAATGGATGGCGCTCGATCTGATCCGCGATCAGCAGGACGGCGCGATCGTCGGCATCACGGCGCTCGAGATGGAGACCGGCGAGCTCTTCATCCTGCAGGGCAAGGCGGTGCTGCTTGCAACCGGCGGCGCCGGCCGCATCTATTGGGCTACGACCAACGCGTTCATCAACACGGGCGACGGCCTCGGCATGGTCGCCCGCGCAGGGCTGCCGCTCGAAGACATGGAGTTCTGGCAATTCCACCCCACGGGTGTGGCCGGCGCCGGCGTGCTGATCACCGAAGGCGTGCGGGGAGAAGGCGGATACCTGCTGAACAAGAACGGCGAGCGCTTCATGGAGCGTTATGCGCCGAACGCGAAGGACCTCGCGAGCCGCGACGTGGTCTCGCGCGCCATGACCACCGAGATCAAGGAAGGCCGCGGCTGCGGGCCGCACGCCGACCATCTGCTGCTCAAGCTCGACCACCTGGGGCCCGAGGTGATCATGCATCGGCTGCCCGGCATCCGCGAGATCGCCATCAAGTTCGCCAACGTCGATCCGATCCGCGAGCCGATTCCGGTGGTGCCCACCGTGCACTACCAGATGGGTGGCATCCCGACGAATTACATGGGCCAGGTGATTGCGCCCGAGGGCGCCAGCAAGGAAGCGATCGTGCCGGGCCTTTATGCCGCCGGCGAATGCGCCTGCGTGTCGGTGCACGGCGCGAACCGCCTGGGGACCAACTCGCTCCTCGACCTGCTGGTCTTCGGCAAGGCGTCCGGCGAGCAGGTGATCAAGGACATCCGCGGCCAGCCGGCGCCGCATCGCAACCTGCCGAAGGACGCGGGCGAAGCGACGCGCGCGCGCCTCGCGCGCCTGGATGGCGCGAACAGCGGCGAACGCGTGGTCGACGTGCTCAATGACTTGCGCCGCACGATGCAGGCCCATTGCGGCGTGTTCCGCTTCGGCGACGACCTGAAGAAGGGTGTGCAGATGGTGGAGCAGATCGCCGCCCGCTGCGGGCGGATCTTTATCGCCGACAAGTCGAAGGTCTACAACACCGCCCGGGTGGAGGCGTTGGAGCTCGAGAACCTCGTCGAGACCGCGGTATCGACCATGGTCAGCGCCGAGGCGCGCAAGGAAAGCCGCGGCGCGCAGTCGCGCGACGATTATCCCGAGCGCGACGACAAGAACTGGATGAAGCACACGCTGTGGTACAAGGAGGGGAACCGCCTGGACTACAAGCCGGTGCACCTGCGGCCGCTCACGGTCCAGACCATGGAGCCCAAGCTGCGCACCTACTGAAATGAAGCTGACCATCTACCGCTAC
>DASQIG010000426.1:0-2058 GCA_035631735.1 Burkholderiales bacterium
CTCATGAGCTTTCAATCCTGGATGCTGTGGCCCGACAACGTCGCGGTGTCGGTGCTGCTGCTCGCGCTGCTCGCCATGGCGTTCATGTACGCGGCGCGCCGTCCCACCCACGAGCTGCTGCGCTCGCTCGGCCACATGATCGGCGGCCCGCTGCGCGTTGCCTCGCGCTGGCTGTCGGCCGCGGCCATCGAGATCAACAACCGCAACAAGGCGGTGCTCCTCGCGCATGGGCGCACGGAGGTCGGCCAGCGCCTCGAGCGCGAGTTCGAGCGCCTGGGCGCGATCGTGACACGCGACCTGCAAGGCTACCCGACGCTGCAGCGCAAGCTCCTGGACGAGATCACCAAGATCGAGGAGGACTACAAGAAGTGCGGCGAGGTACCGCCCTCGCCCCCCGACTGGACCGAGGCGGTGGCCGCCATCGCCAACGTCAAGTCGACCGGCAACGAGCTGGTGCTGCGCGTGCTGGAGGAGATCAAGCGCTCGGTCACCGCGATCCACGACAAGGCGATCGGCGAGTACCGCAAGGCCTACGAGACGCGCCACAAGATCCTGGAAGGCTTCATGCCGTTCTGGCGCTCGGTAGACAAGAACCTGGCGCAGGTGGAGAAGAACCTGGCGGCGCTGCAGTCGAGCGTCAACACGGTGGACGCGCACATGGCGAAGTTCGAGCAGATCAACGCGGGCACCGATAAGGCGCAGCACGCGCTTACCGTGTCGGGGTTTACCCAGTTCGCGATCGCCCTCGTCGTCATGGCGATCGCTGCGGGCGGCGCATTCATCAATTTCAAGCTGATCGCGCTACCGATGTCGGAGATGGTCGGCGCGGGCGACTACATCACGGGCTCGCTGCGCACCTCCGAGGTCGCGGCGCTGGTCATCATCTTCGTCGAAGCTTCGATGGGTCTGTTCCTTCTCGAGGCGATGCGCGTGACGCACCTTTTCCCCCGCATCGCCAGCCTGAACGAGGTGCTGCGGCGACGGATGCTGTGGATCGCGTTTACGCTCCTCGTCACGCTGGCGGGAGTCGAGGCGGCGCTCGCGCTGATGCGCGACATGCTGATCGCGGACAAGCAGGCGCTGCTGCAGTCGCTCTCCACCGTGCAGCCGGTCGCGACCGATGGCTGGGTCGGCCGCATCCCGACCGCCGGGCAGATGCTGCTCGGCTTCATCCTGCCCTTCGCGCTCGCGTTCATCGCGATCCCGCTCGAGTCGCTGATCCATTCGACCCGCACCGTCGGCGGCGTGCTCATCACCGCCCTCATACGCTCGCTCGCCCTCGTGCTGCGCGTCACCGGCCAGGCCGTGCGCCAGGCGAGCCGCGTGCTGATCCGCCTCTACGACGTCGCGATCGTCGTGCCGCTTCTCGCGGAGCGCATCGTCAAGGGCTCGCGGCGCTCCGGCCGCCGCCGCGGCGCCGAGATTGACATCGACGACGCCGAGCGCACGCACGCATAAAGGGGACGCCATGGACCGTCGCAAATTCCTGCTCTCGACGCTCGCCCTCGCGGCGAGCGGCTGCAGCGATCCGCGCAGCCACCGGAACGCCGTCTATATGCTGGTCGACACCTCCGGCACCTACGCGCGGGAAGCTACCAAGGCAGTGCTGATCGTCAACTACCTGCTCGGCACGCTCGAGCCCGGCGACTCGCTCGCGGTGGCACGCGTGAAAAGCCGCAGCTTCAGCGAGAAGGACATCATCGCCAAGGCGACCTTCGACACGCGCCCGTCCCAGGCGAATGCGCAGAAACGCGCCTTCCGCGACAAGGTCGATGCGGCTTTCAAGACGGTGCCCGGCAGCGCCTACACCGACATCACCGGCGGCCTCATCCAGGGGGCGGAATTCCTCAACGAGGGCGGCGCGGGCACCAAGACCATCATCATCTTCTCCGACATGCAGGAGGAGCTGGACAAGGTGACGGTGCGCAACTTCCCGATCAGCCTGAAGAACATCCGCATCATTGCCGTCAACGTCGTCAAGCTGACGACCGACAACGTCGACCCGCGCCGCTACCTCGGGCGCCTCGACGAGTGGCGGGTCCGCGTGCAGAAGGCGGG
>DASQIG010000427.1:0-1806 GCA_035631735.1 Burkholderiales bacterium
GGGCGCGGCCGAGAAGCTCGAGGCGCTGGCGAAAGCGGGTGCGGATCTCGAAGTCGTGTTCGCACGCCGCACCCCGGAGCAGCCGGGCCAGGGAATTCTGTTCGCCGGCCCGATCGAGGGCGCGAAGGTGACGCGCGCGGCACAGGAAGCGGGCTTCAAGCGCTCCGAGAACATCCACGGCATCCGCATCGAAGGCACCGACAAGCCCGGACTGGGCGCGAAGATCGCGCGCACCGTCGCCGAGAGCGGCGTCAGCCTGCGCGGCATCAACGGCATGGCGCTCGGGAAGAACTTCCTCAGCTTCGTCATGTGCGACACGCCGGACGACGCCGCGAAGGCGCTGAAGGCGCTGCGCAAGCTCTAACGCACTTTGTAAATCTCTTCCTCGAACGCGCCGCGCCACACGAGCAGTGAGGCGCGGCGCCGGCCGGGCTCGGAGGTGAGCCGCGCCTGCTCGCCCGTGCCTTTCCATTCCACGGTGACCGGCGGCGTCGCCGGCGCCGCGGGCTCGGCAAGCGGCTTGCCGTAGCGCGACTGTAGATACTTGAGCACCGCCGGCAGATCGTGGTGATCGAAGCGCACGTCGAAGGCCTCGAGCGAATCGCGCTTTAGATAGAAAGTAACGCTCGCGTCCGCGCCGCCGAAGGTGATACGTGAGTCGTCGCAGCGGCGCTCGGCCGCGCGGCTTGGCCACTCGAGCGCACGGCAGTGCACATTCGGGAAACGCTGCTTGATCTCGCGCTCGCTCGCGCCGAGCTGCACCTCGTTCGCGTCGTAGGCGGCGCTCGCGGCCGCTGCGACGAATGCCAGGATGAACGGCGTCACATCGAGATGATGCGCCCGCCGAGCATGCTGAGGCGCGCGGCCATGGTCGCGAGGAAGGCCTCGGTGAAGCGTCCGCGCGTCGAGTCGGACAGCGCATCGACATCGCCGACCCGCATGCGCATCGCCCAGCTCGCCTCCGTTGCGGTGACGGTCGCGGTGCGCGGCTGGGCGTCGCGGCGCGCATAGGCCATCTCGCCGACGCACTCGCCCGGGCTCACCGCGTTCAAGATTTTGCTGCGCTTCGTCACCTTGAGGAGGCCTGAGGCGAGAATGTAGAAGTGCTCGTCCGCCGTTCCCTCCTGGATGAGCACGGAGCCGGCCGGGTGCAGATCCCAGTGCGAGGCGCGCACCGCCTCCCACAGCTCGACGTCGCTGAAGCGCTTGAAGAACGCGAGGCGCCGCGCGGCGCTGAATTTCTCCGCGTCCGAGAGATCGGCGGAGCTGCGTTGCTCGCCGAGCAGGCGCGCCAGCGCCTCGGCGAACCCGTCCCAGCTCGAGTAGCGCTCGTCGCGCGTCTTGCCGAGCGCGCGCGCCACAACCGTGTCCAGTTCGGGCGGCACGTCGGGCCTCAGGCTGGAGGGCGCGGCGGGCCTCGCGTTGAGGATGCCGTTGACCAGCTCATAAGTGCCCGTGCCTTCGAACGGCCGCCGGCCGGTGAGCAGGTGATAGAGGACGCCGCCGAGCGAGAACATGTCGGTGCGGAAGTCCACCTCCTCGCCGCGCACCTGCTCCGGTGACATGTAGGCGGGCGAGCCGACGCCCGAAACCTGCGTCACGTCGCTGCCGGTGAGCTGCGCCGCGCCGAAGTCCGATACCTTGATGTCGAGCTCGCCGCGCGTCAGGATGTTCGCCGGCTTGATGTCGCGGTGGACCACGCCGAGCGTGTTGGCGAATTCAAGCGCCTTGCAGCACTTGTAGGCGATCTCTACCGCCTTCTTCGGCGCGACGAGATCGGTTGGCTCGCAGTAGCGCGTGAGCGCC
>DASQIG010000428.1:0-1989 GCA_035631735.1 Burkholderiales bacterium
GCACGCCGGTCCACTCGGCGCACGAGGCGAGCCCGTGCAACGCCTGCGCGGTGGCCTGGATCGGCTCGGGCGAGAACAGCGGCGCGCTGTTGCCGCCGCATTCGACGAAGGTAAAGCGCGACACCATCGGGTAGCGCGCGAGCGCATCGAGCGTGAAGACCAGCGGGCGCTTCACCAGGCCGTGGATCGCGAGCCGGTGCTTCTCCGGGTCGATGTCGGGATTGCCGGCGTGGGAGATCGTGAAGTGCAGCCCGTTCGGCGTCGCGGTGCCCTGGAGCAGATGATGCGGCGTGCGCGCGTGCTGCGTGCGCGGCTCGCCTTGCGGGTTGCTGAGCGTGCGCGCCGCAGCCTTCTCGTACCTGGAGGGTGCGCCGTACGGCGGCACCAGTTGGCCCGGCTCCTTCCCCCAGGGGGGTTCCACCAGCGGCTCGGCCTTGACCGCATAGCCCGTCATCGCCGCGGCGAGCGCCGCGCCGCCGCGCAGGAACGCGCGGCGATCGAGCAGGCCGTTGCCTGCGACCGGTTGCATGTCTCGCATGGTTGCCTCCTCAGGCCTTGAGCGCGGCGCGCACTTTGTCCGGCGTGAACGGTACCGATCGCAAGCGGATGCCGACGGCGTCGTGCACGGCGTTGGCGATCGCGGAGGGAACCACCGCGGCGGTCGGCTCGCCCGCGCCCCACGGTCGCTCGTTCGGCCGGTCGATGAGATCGACGATGATCTCAGGCACGTCGGGGAAGCGCAGGATCGGGTAGCTCTCCCAGTCAAGGCTCGTCACGTGCGAGCGATCCCACTGCAGGTCCTCGATGAGTGTGCGGCTCACGGTCTGGATCACGTTGCCGTCGATCTGGTTCTTCAGCCCGTCGGGATTGATCACTTGTCCGCAGTCGTGCGCGACGTAGAACCGCTCGACGCGGATGGCGCCCGTGCGCCGGTTCACGGCGACGTCGGCCACCACACCCACGTAGGTGCGCACGAGCTCGTACTTGATGTACGAGACACCGCGTCCCTTCGCGATCTCGCCGTCGCCGCCGGCCGGTTTCGTACGCGGTGTCCAGTTGGCGAGCTTGCGCAGCCGCTCGAGCAGCTCCAGGCCGCGCGGATCCTTGAGGTTGCGCATGCGGTACTCGAGCGGATCGACACCTGCTGCTTGCGCGAGCTCGTCGAGGAAGCACTCGTTGCCGTAGCTGTTCTGCATGCGACCCGGCGTGCGGATCCACGAGGGACGGAAGGGCGTCTCGGCGACCCAGTGCGCCATCGCCTTGATGTTCGGAAGCGCATACGGAATCGCGAGCCCCTGGTGGATGTTGCCCGGGTGCGAGGCGTCCTTCGGCAGCCTGGCGAGATCGGCCGCGACGAGCGTCACGGCGATCTGGCCGGGACGGTCGGGAATGTACGCTTCAGACTCCCAGGCGACGATGTTGCCCTTGTCGTCGATCGCGCCGCGGTAGTCGATGAGTGTGGGCGGGCCTTTCGGGTCCCAGCCGTGCTCATCGGCGCGGCTCCATTGCACGCGCACCGGCCTGCCGACGTCTTTTGCGATCAGCGCGGCATCGGCGGCTGCATCCTCGTGGCCGTTGCGTCCGTAGCAGCCCGCGCCCTCCAGGTAGACGCAGCGCACGTTCGCCTCCGGAATGTCGAGCATGCGCGCAAGCTGCTTGCGCAGCAGGTGCGTCGCCTGCGAGGCAGTCCACACGGTGAGCACGCCGTCCTTGTTTTCCGCCACGGCGCAGGACGGGCCGATCGAGCCGTGCGTGTGCACTGCGAAGTCGTAGGTGGCTTTCAGCGTTTTTGCCGCGACGGCGAGGGCGGCGGCCGTATCGCCGACGGTCTGGAACGCTTCGTCCTTGGCGATCTTGGTGCCGCGCACGTGGTCCCAGAGCTTCGCCTTGTCGGGCAGGCCTTCCCATTTCGACCAGCTCACTCCAATCGTGCCCGCGGCCTTCACCGCGCTCCACTCGTCGCGCGCGAGCACGGCGAGGAAATCGCCC